>NZ_JAWYAJ010000394.1:292-15416 GCF_034124845.1 Robinsoniella sp. | reverse complement strand
TTTCAAACTACTAATTAAGGAATAGCACAAGCCAGCTTGCGCTATTCAGGAGGTATAAGTTTGAATTATGAAAAAAATACTAAAGCTTGTTTTCAGCAGGCTATTCTATGTTGGAGTTGCGATTGTCTTTCAAGTCTTCTGGATTGTAGTTATGGCATATCGTCTGGAACGCATGTTTCCGGTCATGTCTGTATTTGTAACGATAGCCTGTATAGCAGCAGTGCTATGGATTGTTAATAAACGAATGAATCCGTCTTATAAGCTGGCATGGACCATGCTGATCTTGTCGGTTCCTATTTTTGGAGCCGTTATTTACCTGATTTTTGGGAAATCCAGACTGGCTAGCGAAACTCAGAAAAAATTCGATGAAGAGGCAAAAAAAACAGATGCTGTCCTTCGAGAGGACAGGCACGCAAGGGAAAATTTAAATGAACTGGATTACCATATGGATAACCAGTCCAGATATATAAGGGACTATGCCGGATTTCCGGTATATCAAAATACAGAGACGGAATACTTTCCGATTGGGGAAGCATTATATAAAAGCCTGATACAGGAACTGGAACAGGCGAAACACTTTATCTTCATGGAATATTTCATCATTGATAAAGGGATGATGTGGGAGTCCGTACTGGAAATTCTGGAGAGAAAAGTGGCTGAAGGAGTAGATGTGCGGCTGATTTACGATGATATGGGATGCGTTAATACGCTGCCGGCACAGTTTTACAAACAGCTTCAGGCAAAGGGAATAAAATGCGCTGCTTTCAATCCTTTCCGCCCCATTGTATCCGTAATTCTCAATAACCGCGATCACAGGAAAATTACGGTTATAGACGGACACACCAGCTTTACCGGGGGAATTAACCTGGCAGACGAGTACATAAACCGCAAGAAACGTTTTGGACACTGGAAAGATACCGGTGTTATGCTTAAAGGGGAAGCGGTCAGGAATTTTACGGTAATGTTCATTCAAATGTGGAATGTAATTACCGGTATGGAAGATAAATTAGAAGATTATATGCCTCACGTATATCATAAAGAGCCGTTTAAGGGAGAAGGGTTTGTACAGCCATACGCAGATACTCCCCTGGATAATGAAATCGTGGGAGAAAATGTTTACATAAATGCAATAACAAAGGCGAAGCGGTATGTCTATATCTTTACACCCTATCTGATTATTGACAATGAGATGATGACTGCACTGTGCCTGGCAGCAAAAAACGGAGTGGATGTAAGGATTGTTACACCGGGAATCCCGGATAAAAAAATGGTGTTTTTACTGACCCAGTCCTACTATGCGCAGCTTTTGGAGGCGGGGGTGAAGATCTATGAATACCAGCCTGGATTTATTCATGCCAAATCCTTTGTCTGCGATGATGAACTGGCAATTGTAGGTACCATTAATATGGACTACAGGAGTCTGTATCTGCATTTTGAATGTGCTGTCTGGATGTACCGGACCAAAGCAGTGATGCAGGTAAAGAGAGATGTCTTTGAAACCATAGAAGTAAGTACCAGGATAACGGAAGAATTCTGCAGGGAGCGTAATATTTTAATCCGTGGTGTACAGAATTTACTTCGTTTATTTGCTCCATTATTATAAAAATTTTATATTATTAATTTTTTTTTAATTTTCTCTAAGTTTTCCTGAAGTGTATAGTATATTTAAAAAAAGTATGATAAGATAAGTGCTAATTAGAGCGAATACAGACTCTAGAGCATCTGGACAAGCAGTAAAAGTTGGTCTGGAATATGAAAAAGATGAGCAAAGGGGAGTGAATATATGCCTTGGAATTTTCCGGTTATCGGAACAGACATTTATCATATCGTACAGTGGTTTTTTATATATAGCATTTTAGGATGGGTGGTAGAATCCATATATATGTCATTTTGTGAAAAGAGATGGGTGAACCGCGGATTTATATTTGGTCCGATCTGTCCGATTTATGGATTCGGTGCTGTGGCTGCATATTTTATATTAGAGCCGTTAGCAGGTAATTACGTAGTACTGTTTATTGCGGGAAGCCTTCTGGCTACTGGCTGGGAATGGTTTGTAGCAAAAGTAATGTTACATATTTTTGGTGAAGTATGGTGGGATTACTCGAATAAGCCATTTAACTATAAAGGAATATTATGCCTGGAAAGTTCTATTGCATGGGGTTTTTACACCATTATATTATTTACCTTCCTGCATAAGGGAGTCATGATGATGGCGGACAGCTACAGTTACAAAATAGGCTGTGTGGCAGCTGGAATCTTAATGGTTTACTACATGATTGATTTTACGATCCATCTGTGTAAAGCTAAGTTCCCATCGGTGCCAAGACGTGCCAGAGCATTTCGGGACAGCCTTGTTAATTTTTATAGGGGCTGATATTCGCTAAAGGTACTTTCAAATGTGCAGAAGCAGTTACTGTGCGCACTTAAAGGGTTAAACAGTAACAGATTTTCAGAAAACTGAATAAAAGAAGCATAAACCGCTTTCAGATCGCTTATATTTAGGTATAGAATGATTTGGGAGCGGTTATTTTTATGAAGAGATGGTTGGCATTGTTTATGGCTTTCATTCTGCTATTTCAAAATGTTGCAGTTGTAAAAGCAGAAGAAGAGGCAGCATCAGATGCTGCGGTGACGATTGAAGCGCCCTCCGCAGTGTTAATGGAAGCGTCTACGGGAACAATACTCTATGAAAAGGATGCACATCAGAAATTGAACCCTGCAAGTGTCACGAAGATTATGACATTGCTGCTGATTTTTGAGGCATTAGATGCAGGTAAGATTAAAATGGACGAGGAAGTAGTGACCAGCGCCCATGCAAAGTCCATGGGAGGTTCACAGGTTTATCTGGAAGAAGGAGAGAAGCAGACGGTTGAGACATTGATAAAATGTATAGTAATTGCGTCTGGAAATGACGCTGCCGTGACTATGGCAGAGAGAATTGCCGGCAGTGAAGAAGAGTTTGTCCGTCAAATGAACCAAAGAGCAAAAGATCTGGGAATGAATGACACAAATTTCATTGACTGTTGCGGGCTTACCGATTCACCGGATCATTATACTTCCGCATATGATGTGGCGGTAATGTCCAGGGAACTGGTTACTAATTATCCCAAGATCTACGAATATTCTACCATATGGATGGAAAATATTACTCACGTGACCAATAAAGGATCTTCAGAATTTGGACTGACTAATACAAACAAACTTCTGCGCAGCTATGACGGATGCATGGGACTGAAAACAGGAAGCACCAGTACGGCAAAGTACTGTCTGTCAGCCACCGCAATCCGGAATGATATCGAGCTGATCAGTGTAATTCTAAAGGCTCCGGATACCAAAACAAGGTTTAACAATGCAGCAACGCTTTTAAACTATGGATTTGGAAAGTGTGCCCTGTACATAGACAAGAACGATGATAAACTTCCGATGCTCACCGTAAAAAAAGGTGTAGAAGACCAGGCGGGATGTACCTATGAAGGAGAATTCCGCTATCTGGATACAAAAGGACAGGATTTATCCAAGATAAGTAAGGAAGTAAAGATGGGTGAGGAGATTACAGCGCCTGTAAAAAAAGGTGATGTAGCCGGAAAGGCTGTTTATTCCATCGATGGAAAAGAGATTGGCAGTGTCAATATTTTATTTGACCGGGATATTGAAGAAGCAGGATTTTTGGATTGTCTGAAAGAAGCCTGGGAAGAATATTGTTTCTAAGAGATTATCCAGATCAGGATAAGGAGCCTCGAAAGGGGCTCTTTTCATTTTAGGAAAATTATGATATACTTTTGAGAACGTTCGTATAGAAGGTTTTTAAAAGATGAGTTATATGGAGAATTAATGAAAAAATTTAAAATAACAACGTATAAAATAAAAACGGAACAAACAAATAATGCCCCCTGCAGACCTGTGCGTGTAGTTGTGCTGGCGGATCTGCACTGTACGGTGTACGGAGAAAATAACAGCCGTCTGATACAGGCAGTTTATAAAATAAATCCGGACATGGTTATGGTTGTTGGTGACATGCTTGTTTCCAAACCGGATAAGCCTACGGATATGGCATCTACGGTGTATCTGTTAAAAGCGCTGGTGAAAAAATATCCGGTCTATTACAGCAATGGGAACCATGAGTACCGCATGAAAATATATCCCCAGATATACGGGGACGTCTATGAGCGATTTCAAAAGGAGATTCGTTCACTTGGGGTGGTTCTTTTGGAAAATGAAAGATGTCTGTGTCAGGCTGCCGGGATGAAAATGATTATCCACGGATTTGAACTGGACAAGCGCTTTTTTAAACGGTTTTCCAGGGAGAAGCTGACTGTGGAGGAAATGAATCAGGCTCTTGGCAGACCGGATGAGAGGGGATATCATATCCTATTGGCGCACAATCCTGTATTTTTTAAAACTTATGCAGGCTGGGGAGCAGATTTGACTTTATCTGGCCATCTCCATGGGGGGATGATACGGCTGCCCTTTCTGGGCGGGGTCATTAGCCCCCAGGTGAAGCTGTTTCCCAAGTATGATAAAGGGCTCTTTCATATAGGAAGGCATAAGTTAGTGGTGAGTGCCGGACTTGGAAGCCATTCTATTAAACTGCGGTTACTTAACCCAACGGAGCTTGTAGTTTTGGAATTGCAGTAAATTACTTGCAAATATTATAAAAACTTAGTACAATAATAAATATGTTTAGCACAATTCGTAAGAGAAGGCAGGAAATATTATGGGAATTCCCGTCAAGCTGGAGGCATTTGAAGGTCCGCTGGATCTGCTCTTGCATTTGATTGATAAAAATAAAGTCAGTATCTATGATATTCCCATTGTGGAAATCACCAGACAGTATCTGGAATATATACAGGAAATGGAGCGGCAGGATTTAGGTGTCATGAGCGAGTTTTTGGTCATGGCTGCTACCCTGATTGATATTAAGTCCAAGATGCTTCTTCCAAAAGAAGTAAATGAAGAAGGGGAAGAGGAAGATCCCCGCCAGGAGCTGGTAGAACAGCTGCTGCAGTACAAATTATTTAAATTCATGTCTTATGAATTACGTGACCGGCAGGAAGATGCTCAGTTATTTTTATACAAGCCGCCAACTGTACCAGAGGAAGTAGAGGAATACCGGGAGCCAATCCGTTTGGAAGAGCTGCTTTCGGGCGTGACACTGGCTAAGCTCAATGCAATTTTCAAAGCGGTAATGAAGCGGCAGGAAAACAGGATTGACCCAATCAGGAGTACATTTGGGAATCTGGAAAAAGAAGAAGTAAGTCTGGATGAAAAAATGGACTTTGTGGAGCAGTATGTAATGACCAGAAAGACCTGCAGATTCCGTGACCTTCTGGTATTGCAGACAAGTAAAATACATGTCATTGTGGCTTTTTTAGCAATACTGGAACTGATGAAAGTGGGCAAAATCAATATTATGCAGCAGAATATCTTTGACGATATTTATATAACGGCAAATTTAGAGCCTGTTTAAGAATTGATTTACACACAGGTTCTGGGGATACAGGCGGTCAAATGGATTACGGTGAAGTGTAGAGGAAAAGCGAGGAATACGAGTGGATTTAAAAAAGACAGAAGCTGCAATTGAAGCGATTCTTTTTACCATGGGTGAATCTGTGGAGGTGGATAAGATTGCAAAAGCAGTAGAACAGGATACCGAAACAACTAAAAAAATATTACATAATATGATGGACCGTTACCAGACGGAAGACCGGGGAATTCAGATTATTGAACTGGAAAATGCATTTCAAATGTGTACCAAGAGGGATATGTATGAATTTCTGATAAGGATTGCAAAGCAGCCTAAAAAGATGATCTTAACGGATGTTGCACTGGAAACCCTGTCCATAATAGCATATAAACAGCCAATCACAAAAATGGAAATTGAAAAAATACGTGGTGTAAAGAGTGACCACGCTGTGAATAAGCTGATCGAATATAATCTGGTAAAAGAATTGGGACGGCTGGACGCACCGGGACGCCCGCTTTTATTTGGAACAACAGAAGAATTCTTAAGGAATTTCGGGGTACACTCTTTAGAAGACCTGCCCACTGTAAATCCTGTACAGCTGGAGGATTTCAAGGCAGAGGCGGAAGAAGAGATTCAATTAAAGTTGAATATTTAGAGTGTGATTGAAATTCTAGGATGGGAGCGTTTTTATGCCTACAACATATGCACATGATGCTTTTGGAAAGATTGTTTACCAAAAGCTTCCAGAAGAGATGAAACAGATAATTGGGAATGAAAGGACAGCATATCTGATCGGATTGCACGGTCCGGATATCCTTTTCTATAACAGACCCTTTTGTAAAAATCCAATCAGCCAGAAAGGACATGAGATGCATGAAGAACTTGCATCTGTATTCTTCAGTGCATGCAAAAAAAAATATATGGAGGAAGAAAGTGAGATACTTCTTGCCTATATGTTTGGATTTGTATGCCATTATATGCTGGACAGTACCTGTCATCCATATATTAATGAGTATATAGAGAAGACCGGCGTGTCCCATGATGAAATTGAAACGGAGTTTGACCGGGAACTGATGGAACGCAATAACCGCAACCCGTTCCGGTTCCATCCTTCTGATTCCGTTCATCTGGAAAAAGAGACCATAAGGGGAATCGCAAGTGCCTTGTCGGACATCAGTGAATGCCAGGTGCGCCATTGCTTAAAAGCGATGAAATTCTATACCAATATAACGGTTTGCTCCAATTGTTTCAAACGGAATTTTCTGCTGAACATGGCTCGCTTTACTAAGGCGGCAGATGCAATCCAGGGAAGAATTATGAAAAAGAAAAAAAGCAAGCGCTGTGAGGAGAGCAACCAGATGCTGCTCCATTTGTTCAGGCTGGCAGTCCCGGAGACCGTTACAGTAATGGAGGATTTTTATAATACCATTACGGATATGGATTACTTGAATTACCGATTTGAAAGAAATTACAAATAAAACGAATAAAACTAATATTCTTCCACATCCCACATATACTAGTAGAAAAGCCATAGGATGTAAAGTGGATGAAGAAAATAATTGCAATCCTTATCATATTGCTGCTCAGCATTTCTGGAAATCGTCTTGTTGCTCTGGCGGCAGAAGAACAGACCCCGGAAGAGCTTAAAAATTTATACGCCCGTAGTGCCGTTTTAATGGATGGTGATACAGGGCGTATTCTTTATGGAAAGAATGAAAATGACGTCATGCCAATGGCGAGCACCACGAAGATTATGACCTGTATACTAACCCTGGAAAAAGGAGATCTGGAATCTGTGGTCACGGCATCTTCTCTTGCCGCCTCTCAGCCAAAGGTAAGGCTGGGCATGACCACAGGTGAACGATTTTACCTGAAAGACCTGCTCTATGCACTTATGCTGGAGTCCTTTAATGATGCAGCGGTTGCCATAGCAGAGCATCTGGGAGGAAGTGTGGAAGGGTTTGCTGACATGATGAATGCCAAGGCGAAAGAAATTGGATGCAAGGATACCTATTTCATAACGCCAAACGGTCTGGATGCAACAGATGAAAAAGGAACCCATGCCACCACTGCAGCCAATCTGGCGCGGATTATGAAATACTGCATAACAGAATCACCCAAAAAAGATAAATTTTTAGAAATTACACGAGCAGCGAATCACAGTTTTACGAATGCGGACCAGACAAGAAATTTTTCCTGTGTAAACCACAATGCTTTTTTAAGTATGATGGAAGGCGCGCTTTCCGGTAAGACCGGGTTTACCAACAATGCAGGATATTGTTATGTAGGGGCGCTTAAAAGGGATGGTAAGACCTTTATCGTTGCTTTGCTGGCGTGCGGCTGGCCAAACAATAAGGGCTATAAGTGGAGTGACACCAGAAAGCTGATGAATTATGGGCTGGGGCACTATGATTTCAAAGAAATACATATTGGAAATGAACCCGGAGTATTCGTTGCGTCAGATGTAATAAAACCGATAAAAGTAGAAAATGGGATTCCGGAGAGCCGGAATCTGCAGGATACGGCTTTCGCAAATACCAGCCTGAAATGTCCCAGAGAGGACAGTATTAAAATGCTCTTATCGGAAGATGAGAAAATCACAGCCGAATACCAGATGAAAGAACAACTGGAAGCGCCGGTAACGAAGAACACCGAAATCGGAAAAGTAACCTACTACCTGAATGGAAAAGCGTTGCGGGAGTACCCGATTATTACCACACAGGATATCGATAAACTGGACTTTTCCTGGTGCCTGGATAAGATATGGGGATGGTTTGCTGCCTAGCGCCACCCGTCGTAAATACGCCGGGTGGCACTAGAAAATTTCTACTTTGAAAAACCCCGGTGCAATGCTATAATAACAGGAAGCGGATTTTTCGTAACAGTTCAGCCAGGTATGCGCATTTACTGCGCAGACCGTACGAAAACCTGGAGCCTGCAGACATCCAGCCCTTCGCCAAAGGCGAATTTTAATGGGCTGGATGTGTAACAGTTCATGCTGTCTGAACTGTTACGATTTTTCGCAAATAAGTAAAAGCAGAGGAAGAATTAATATATGAAATCACTAGTTATTGCAGAAAAACCATCTGTTGCAAGAGATATAGCAAGGGTCTTAAAATGCCAGAAAAAGCTTCCGGGAGCCATGGAGGGCGGGCAATATGTTGTCACCTGGGCGCTGGGGCACCTGGTGACGCTGGCTGATCCGGAAGGGTACGATGCCAAATATAAGGAATGGAAAATGGAAAGCCTTCCTATGATTCCGGAGAAAATGCAGCTGGTCGTGATTAAACAGAGTGCAAAACAGTACGCAGCAGTGAAAGCGCAGCTACACCGCAAAGATGTTGGAGAAATTATTATAGCAACTGATGCAGGGAGAGAAGGGGAGCTGGTTGCCAGGTGGATTTTAGAAAAAGCCGGCAGCCGCAAGCCGGTGAAGCGTCTGTGGATTTCTTCTGTTACGGATAAAGCAATTCGGGAAGGCTTTGGGCATTTAAAAGATGGCAGGGAATATATTCCGCTCTATGACGCGGCAGTGGCAAGGGCTGAGGCTGACTGGCTGGTGGGTATCAATGCTACCAGGGCGCTGACCTGTAAATACAATGCCCAGTTGTCCTGCGGACGGGTGCAGACACCAACGCTGGCCATGATTGCGGCAAGAGAAGAGGAAATCAGAAAATTCAAGCCGGAGGCATACTATGGCATTACCCTTCGCACAAAGAGCATGGTCTGGAACTGGCAGGATGAAAAGAGCGGAAGCAGCCGTACCTTCCAGAGAGAAAAGGCGGAGCAGATAGCAGGGAAGCTTAAAAATGCAAAACTGACAGTTGTGTCCGTTCAGAAGAAAGCAAAACAATCACAGGCTCCGGGATTGTATGATCTCACAGAGCTTCAGCGTGAAGCAAATAAGAGGTTTGGATTTTCTGCAAAAGACACGTTAAATACCATGCAGCGTTTATATGAAAATCATAAAGTGCTGACTTATCCCCGTACGGATTCCCGGTATATCAGTACAGACATCGTAGATACGTTAAAAGAGAGACTGAAAGCGTGTGCGGTAGGCCCGTATAAAAAACTGGCAGGTGCCCTGATTATGAAACCTATCCGGGTGAATAAGTCCTTTGTGGATAATGCAAAAGTCAGCGACCATCATGCAATTATTCCAACGGAGCAGTATGTTCAGATGGATCACATGTCAGTGGATGAGCGTAAAATATATGACCTGGTTGTGAGACGTTTTCTGGCGGTTTTATATCCGGCATTTGAATATGAACAAACCACATTAAAGGCGAAAGCTAAAGAAGAAATATTCACGGCTAAAGGAAAAGTAGTAAAAAGCCTGGGCTGGAAAGCGGTGTATGAGGATATGTCCGTGGACGAAGAGGATGAAGAGGACAGTGATTGTGCAGGAAGTCTGCCGGTATTAAATAACGGGCAGATTCTGGAAATTGAAAAAATCACTCAGACTGAGGGCAAGACCAAACCCCCGGCACCATTTAACGAGGCAACACTGTTGTCTGCTATGGAGAACCCGGTAAAATATATGTCGAGCAAAGATGCACAGGCGGCTAAAACCCTGGGTGAGACCGGAGGACTTGGAACCGTGGCGACACGTGCGGATATTATAGACAAGCTGTTCAATACGTTTCTTATGGAAAAACGGGGGAAAGATATTTTTGTTACTTCCAAAGCAAAACAGCTGCTGGAGCTGGTGCCGGAGGATTTGAAAAAGCCGGAGCTGACAGCAGACTGGGAAATGAAGCTTTCCAAAATCGCAAAAGGAAATTTGAAGCGGGCAGCTTTTTTAAATGACATCCGCAGCTATACCCAGGAAATCATTACGGAGATTAAACAGGGAGAAGGGAATTTCAGACACGATAATCTGACGAATACTAAGTGTCCCGTCTGCGGAAAACGTATGCTTGCCGTCAATGGAAAGAACAGCCGTATGCTGGTGTGTCAGGACCGGGAGTGCGGACATCGTGAAACGATTGCCAGAGTGACCAATGCCAGATGCCCCAACTGCCATAAAAAGATGGAAATGGTGATGAAGGGAAGCGAAGAAACCTTCGTCTGTGTCTGCGGGCATAAGGAAAAATTATCTGCATTTCAGGCGAGAAGGCAGAAAGAAGGCGCCGGTGTAAGCAAAAAAGATGTTCAGAACTACCTGACCCGGCAGAAGAAAGAAGCCAAAGAGCCAATTAACAACGCATTTGCGGCAGCATTTGCAAAATTGGATATAAAAGAATAAATCCTTTTAATGGGATTTTAATGTAGTGTATGGTGAAAAATTGTTAAAATAATGACAAAACACTTGCGTTTTTTATGGAAACAAGCTAAAATATAATAGGCAGAAATTTGGTTTTACTTTAATAATATAGAAAATGGAGGGCTGAAAAATGAGTAATACAGCACAAAGCTTGGCAAGTACTAGAATCGCTTCTTTACTTGATGAGAACAGTTTTGTTGAAATCGGCGGATGTGTAACTGCCAGAAATACTGATTTCAACATGCAGCAAAAGGAAACCCCTGCAGACGGCGTCATTACCGGTTATGGAGTAATCGACGGCAATTTGGTTTATGTTTATAGCCAGGATGCAACCGTACTTGGAGGTACCATTGGAGAGATGCATGCAAAGAAAATCGCTGGTCTTTATGATCTGGCGCTGAAAATGGGTGCACCAGTGATCGGTTTAGTTGACTGCGCGGGTATGAGACTTCAGGAAGCTGCCGATGCTTTAAACGGATTTGGTGAAATCTACATGAAGCAGACACTGGCAAGCGGCATTATTCCCCAGATCACAGCCGTATTTGGTAATTGCGGCGGAGGACTTGCAATCGCTTCCGAACTTACCGACTTTACATTTATGGAAGAAAAGAAAGCAAAATTATTTGTAAATTCTCCAAATGCACTGGATGGCAATGATGTATCCAAATGCGATACAGCTTCCGCTAAATTCCAGAGTGAAGAAGCAGGAACGGTAGACTATACAGGAAGCGAAGCAGATGTACTGTCCCAGATCAGATCTCTTGTATGTATGCTCCCGGCTAATAATGAAGACGATATGTCTTATGAAGAGTGTACAGATGATTTGAACCGCGTATGTAAAGATCTTGCAAATGCTGCAGGAGATACATCCATTCTTTTATCTGATATTTCGGATGACAACCTTTTCTTTGAAACAAAAGCGGCATATGCAAAAGAAATGGTTACCGGTTTTATTAAATTAAACGGTGTTACAGTAGGTGCGATTGCCAACCGTACAGAAGTATACGATGCAGATGGCAGCGTTACCGAAACATATGAAGCAGTATTGACAAACAGAGGTGCAAAAAAAGCGGCTGAATTTATCCAGTTCTGTGATGCTTTTAATATTCCGGTATTATCTCTTACAAATGTAAAGGGATTTAAAGCAGACACACATTCTGAAAGATGTATTGCGAAAGCCGTTGCACAACTTACTTATGCGTTTGCAAACGCAACCGTTCCTAAGGTTAACGTTATTATCGGTGCAGCTTACGGAACAGCTTATGTAGCAATGAACAGCAAATCAATCGGTGCAGACATGACATTTGCATGGACAGATGCCCAGATCGGTATGATGGATGCAAAATCAGCTGCCAGAATTATGTATGCAGATGCTGATGCAGCGACAATCAGTGAAAAGGCAGCAGAATATGCAGCTTTACAGTCAAGCGCTATGTCAGCAGCTAGAAGAGGGTATGTTGATACGTTGATTGAAGCAGAAGATACCAGAAAATATGTTATCGGAGCTTTTGAAATGTTATTCACAAAAAGAGAAGATCGTCCGAGCAAAAAACATGGCACGGTTTAAGCGGGGTGAATGATATGAAACGAAAACTTAAAGTAATTTTATTGGCAATGTGCATGGCTGTAATCACCCTTGCAATGCCAATGTGTGTTTATGCAGAAGAAGCGGCTGCTGTATCTGAGTCAGACCGTGCAACAATTGAAAGCTTTGCACAGCAGACAGTGGAACAGGTTACGTCAATGACAGATGAGCAGATGGATGAAATCCTGAAACCGTCTTCCATATTATCAGCACCAAACAAATTTTATACCCAGGCTGTTCAGGCGTGGCAGGATGTCAAAGATGAACTTGGAGCATTTAAAGGTACTACCGGACATGATATTGAAGTATCTGAGGATAGTATTGTAGTTACAACCAGCGTAACCTTTGAAAAAGGAGACGGTGCAGTTGTATTGACAATTGGCAGGGAAGATCTTGCGCCATCCAGTATGACATTTGATACAGGAGCAGATTCATCCATGGCAGCTAAGATGGAAAAAGCAGCATTAAATACCCTTATGGGACTTGTAATTGTATTTGTGATGCTGGTATTCTTAAGCTTTTTAATCGCTCAGTTCAAGCATTTTGGCAAACTGGAAAACCGCGGCAAAAAAGAAGAAGTGTTAGAAGCTGCAGCAGTTCCGGTTCCAGTGGCTCCGGTTGAAGAAGAGGAATTGGCAGATGACGGAGAATTGGTTGCAGTAATAGCAGCTGCAATTGCAGCAAGCGAAAATACATCTACAGATAGTTTTGTAGTTCGTTCAATCAGAAAAGCAAATAAAAGAAAATGGCAGAACGCTTAAGTATAGGAGGAAATCTTAATGAAAAATTATACAATTACCGTTAACGGAACAGCATATGATGTAACTGTTGAAGAAGGTACTACAGGTGCAGCACCTG
This sequence comes from Robinsoniella sp., assembly GCF_034124845.1. Taxonomy (NCBI): domain Bacteria; kingdom Bacillati; phylum Bacillota; class Clostridia; order Lachnospirales; family Lachnospiraceae; genus Robinsoniella; species Robinsoniella sp. Next base: position 2,243 of record NZ_JAWYAJ010000394.1, on the reverse strand, counting down.
CTGCGGCTCCAAAAGCAGCACCGAAGGCAGCACCAAAAGCAGCTCCTAAGGCTGCAGCACCGGCAGGCGGATCCGCAGGAGCTGTTAAAGTAGCTGCATCCGTACCTGGAAAAGTATGTAAAGTGGAAGCGAGAGTGGGACAGGCTGTAAAAACCGGTGATAACATCATTATCCTGGAAGCAATGAAAATGGAAATCCCTGTTGTTGCTCCACAGGATGGAACCATTGCAAGTATTGACGTAGCTGTTGGTGATACCGTTGAAAACGGAGATGCTTTAGCATCTATGAATTAGAATTTGCATAAATAATGTAAATTCCCACCAGTAGAAAAATCTGCTGAAATACTAAAATGGGAGGTAAAAACATGTCTTATATTTTTGATACTTTGTCGAACTTACTTCACCAGACAGCGTTCTTCAATCTGACAGTAGGTAACTATGTTATGATAGTCGTTGCATGTATATTCCTGTACCTGGCTATTAAACATGGGTTTGAGCCTCTGTTGCTGGTACCGATTGCATTTGGTATGCTGTTGGTAAATATCTATCCGGATATTATGCTCAGACCGGAAGATTCTGCCAATGGAGTAGGTGGACTTCTTCATTACTTCTATATCTTAGATGAGTGGAGTATTTTACCATCACTTATATTCATGGGTGTTGGTGCTATGACTGACTTCGGTCCGCTGATTGCGAATCCGCGAAGCTTCCTGCTTGGCGCTGCAGCTCAGCTTGGTATTTATGTTGCATATTTCCTTGCAATCCTGTTAGGATTTAACGGAAAAGCAGCAGCAGCAATCTCCATCATTGGTGGTGCTGACGGTCCTACCTCAATCTTCCTTGCCGGAAAGCTGGGGCAGGCAACGCTAATGGGGCCCATTGCGGTGGCGGCATATTCCTATATGTCCCTCGTACCGATTATCCAGCCGCCGATCATGAAGCTGTTGACAACAGAAAAAGAAAGAAAGATCAAAATGGAACAGTTAAGACCTGTTTCCAAATTAGAGAAAATCTTATTCCCAATCATTATCAGTATCGTTGTATGTTTAATTCTGCCTACAACCGCACCACTTGTTGGTATGTTAATGCTGGGTAACTTATTCAGAGAATCAGGCGTTGTAAAACAGCTTACTGAAACAGCATCCAATGCTCTGATGTACATCGTAGTTATTTTACTGGGAACCTCTGTAGGTGCATCTACCAGTGCAGAAGCTTTCCTGAACATGAATACAATCAAAATCGTTATTTTAGGTCTTGCAGCCTTCGCATTCGGTACTGCCGGCGGTGTTCTGCTTGGTAAACTGATGTGTAAACTGACACATGGCAAGATCAATCCGTTAATTGGTTCCGCAGGTGTATCTGCTGTGCCTATGGCGGCCCGTGTATCTCAGAAAGTGGGTGCGGAAGCTGATCCTACAAACTTCCTGCTGATGCATGCGATGGGACCAAACGTAGCAGGTGTTATCGGTACGGCAGTAGCCGCCGGTACGTTCATGGCTATATTTGGTATTTAACCTGAGTTAAGGCACAGGTTCTAAACTGGAAACAGGGCGGATTATGACGATCCGTCTGAGAGCCGAAGCACGCTCAAGTGTCTTCCGGCGTAAATACGGCGGAAGACTCTAGTGACAAAATATAAGGAGGTCAGAAAATGTCAGAAGTAGTAAAAAAACCAATTAAAATTACCGAGACAATACTGCGTGATGCACATCAGTCTCTGATTGCAACCAGAATGACAACAGAACAGATGCTGCCAATCGTAGAAAAATTGGATAAAGTGGGATATCATTCCGTAGAGTGCTGGGGTGGAGCAACCTTTGATGCATCTCTTCGTTTCTTAAAAGAAGATCCATGGGAAAGACTTCGTAAATTCCGTGACGGATTCAAAAATACAAAATTACAGATGTTATTCCGTGGACAGAATATCTTAGGATATCGTCCTTATGCAGATG
>NZ_JAWYAJ010000394.1:0-282 GCF_034124845.1 Robinsoniella sp. | reverse complement strand
CAAACGGTATTGATATTATCCGTATCTTTGACTGTATGAATGATTTACGTAACTTAAAAGCTGCTGTTGATGCAGCGAACAAAGAAAAAGGCCATGCACAGGTAGCACTTTCCTATACACTGGGAGATGCATACACACATGAGTACTGGATCAAGATGGCTAAGAACGTAGAAGAAATGGGTGCAAACTCTATCTGTCTGAAGGATATGGCAGGTCTTTTACTTCCTTACGAAGCTACCAGCCTCATCGGAGAACTGAAAAAAGCAGTTAAGATTCCGATTC
>NZ_JAWYAJ010000393.1:1670-10372 GCF_034124845.1 Robinsoniella sp. | reverse complement strand
ACCTTCACTGGGTGTAATCGTAAGAATGCCTATCGCGTCCATATCTTCCGGCTCCAGCCCCAGCTTGCTGTATATACCGGGATTAGGACCGGCTATAACATGTGCCAGCGTAATCTGTTTACCCGGAACAAACTCCTGAATGATCCGCTGTTTTTCTTCTACTTCCATTTCATGCACCTTCTTTTATAAAGCCTGTTTTAAAATATCCAGAATGTCCTTTTTCGTGACCACTCTGGGGTTCGTTGCAATGCAGCCATCTGCAAGTGCGCCATCTGCAATCTGATCCTCTGCCTTATGAAATTCATCCGGCTTCAGTCCGCATTCCTTAAAGCTAACAGGCATTTTCATCAGCTTCTGCATTTTCTGTATCTGATGAATCAGGTTTTTAACTGCCGATCTGACATTTACGCCGCCAACTCCGTACAGGGAAGCAATTGCCGCATATTTTTTTGCAGCCGTTTTATATTCTTTTGGGTTATAGTCCTGAATTTGTGCATTATAAGCGATTACATAGGGAAGCAGGATAGCATTTGTCCTGCCATGTGCAACTCCAAACTTTCCCCCTATATTGTGGGCAATCGCATGATTTACCCCAAGGGATGTCATATCAAATGCCAGTCCCGCCATGCAGGAAGCATAGTGCATCTGTTCTCTGGCTTCCATATCCACGGGGCTTTCATAAGATTTCACCAGATATTTTAAAACCGTAACCGCCGCTTTTTCAGCAAGCGCATCCGTAAATGCATTTGCCTTGGTAGACACATATGCCTCCAATGCATGGGTCAGCACATCCATCCCGGTATCCGCCACAATGGACGGGGGCAGGCTTTTTACAAGGCCCGGATCCAGTACTGCAATGTCCGGTAAAAGCGACTTATCCACCAGGGGATATTTCACACCCTTCCCTTTATCCGTAATAACCGCAAAAGAAGTTACTTCCGATCCGGTACCGCTGGTAGTTGGAACCGCAATAAACTCCATATCCGGCAAATCACCGATCTGTTTTGAGAAATGCATGATAGCCTTCGCTTCATCTATTGCGGAGCCGCCGCCCAGGGCTATCAGAGTATCCGGCTTATATGCCATGACTTCTTTCACACCTTCCACCACTAGTTCCAGCGGAGGATCCGGTACCACATTGCTAAAAATTCTATATTCTTTTTCTTTTAACTGTTCCGTAATCCGGTCAACCATTTTTGATTCCACCATAAACGGATCCGTTACAATAAAGATCCGCGTTGCGGTAAGGCTTTTCAGACAATTCAGAGCATCCGCCCCAAAACACACAGCTGTTTGTATTTTAAATTCCTCCATGTTTCACCATCCCTTCAAAAGCTTTCCTTATTTAGCTATCTTTTGTGAAATGAGACAAGATTATACAAAAAAAATAAAAATTGTTGTCTTTCCCTGTATTTTTATAACTTTTCGATGATTAATATTTCCAAAACGGGAAAAATAAATACAAAAAAAGATCCACCCGAAAGTGGATCTGTATTATAAAATTTAAAATGAAAATATATCTCTATTTTAACTGTACAAAGCAGGCTTCGTCATCATTTGTATTTCCATAAAGCTGCCGGTATTACGGGAGCGGTTCAGAGCATCTGCTGCAACACATGCGGCATAGCCATCCCAGGCACCCGGGCCATGGCTGGCATTATTTTCTACAGCCTGCACCCATTCCGTTAGTTCAATGCCATATGCCTGAATAAACCTTTGGGACCAATCCGTAAGAATTGGCACGGTACGCCCTGCACCAGACCGGGTGATTACCGCATAGGGGTCGGGTAAGTGAATCGTCCCTTTCTCACATACCACCTGACACTGAATATCATAGCCATATCCATCCGATAATTGTACCTCTACATCAATGCGGCATCCCAGATCTGTCTCAAGCAGGACGATCTGGGGGTTATCATATCCCCTTACCGAGTAAGATGACTGCCTTACTTTCAGCACCTGCCCGCTCTTATATTCATCCCCCAGCAGCCAACGGCAGATATCCAGTTCATGGATTGCGATATTCGATATGCCCATCTCACTGGTCAGCCCATCCGGCTGCTGCATATTTCGGTGAGCTGCATGGATCATAAGGGGATTTCCAAGTTCACCGGACTGTATAATACGTTTCATTTCCCGGTATCCCGGATCATATCTTCTCATGAATCCCACCTGAACCAGGCGCTTCCCGCCCGCCAGTTCAGCCTTAATAATTTTCTCGCAGTCAGCCGAAGTCTGGGCAAGCGGTTTCTCACAAAGCACCGGTTTACCCTGCTTTATACACGCAAGGACATACTCTGCGTGGGATGCATCGGAGGATGCTATAAGCACTGCATCCACTTCTGCACTTTCAATTAATGCTTCACCTGAATCATAGATATACGGGATATCATATTGCTTTGCCGCCAGTTTTGCCGACTCCCGAAAATAATCAGAACAGGCCGTTACTATGGCTCCTGGTACGAGATCCTGCAGCCGGCGGATATGGTCGCATCCGATTGCGCCGCATCCGATAACCCCAATTCTTAACATAACAATTCTCCTGACTATCTGAATGACTTATGTTTATTTCGCTGCCATACGTCTGGCTTTCGCTTCCATACGTTCACGGGTTACATCAATGAGTACTGCCAGGATAATAACCAGACCAACCACGATATTCTGGATTGCAGTAGATGCACTGAGCAGCTGAAGACCATTTCGGATCACGGTAATAATCAATGCCCCAATAATGGTTCCGCTCATGGTACCCTTGCCCCCGCTAAAAGATGCACCTCCAATGATACAAGCTGCAATCGCATCCGTATCATAAGGCTGAATGGCATTGGCACCATTGGCGATACCTCCGCGCCCAATCAGAACGATACCTGCCAAAGCGCTCATAAACCCGGACAGCGTATAGCAGAATGTAAGTACATTTGCACTCTTGATTCCGGACAGGCGTGCCGCTTCCAGATTCCCGCCTACGCAGTAGATCGAACGTCCCAGAACTGTTTTGGACAGAAATACGCCCATAATGGCAAACAGCACAATGACCAATATAAAACTCACCGGAAAACCACCTAACAGCGGTATGGAACTGGGCAGGGTTGCTTCTCCCAGCCATGTAACCTGTACCGGGAACCCGGAAACGATCTTGGACCCCACAACAACCAGGGCAAGCCCCCACAATACATTTTTCATTCCAAGTGTGGATACAAAAGGATGAGGCAGATGCAGACGGGTTAACAGTGTGCCGTTGATAAAACCAAAAAATGTACCTGCGGCTAAACCGGCTATGATGATGATAACAGGATTCGTGATACCGTTTTGTAAAAGCATTCCCATTACACAAGTACAAAAGATCGCATTCGCTCCAACCGAAAGGTCAATACCGGCAGTGATCAGACACACCAGCATTCCCGTTGAAATCAATGCATTTACCGATGTCTGCTTAAAAATATTCATGAAATTAGCCAGTGTTAAAAAGCTTGACGAAGCAAAACTCAGAATAACACATAACACGAACAGGGCAATCAGAGATCCCAGCTTATTCACCAGACCTGAATTGGATTTTAATTTTACTTTATTCATCTAAGGTTCCTCCCCACGCAGCTCTCATAATATCTTCCTGATTAAAATGGTCACTCTCTCTGTCTAAAGTTCCCGTGATCCGACCGCCCCGCATTACCACAACACGGTCAGACATTCCCAAAATTTCAGGCATTTCTGAAGAAATCATAATTACGCACTTTCCTTCTTTTACAAGATTATTCATTACATTATAAACCTCTATCTTTGCACCCACATCAATACCTCTGGTAGGTTCATCAAAAATAAATATATCCGCATCGGAATTAATCCATTTCCCAATTACAACTTTTTGCTGGTTACCACCCGATAGCTGACCTGCGATTTCGTCTAAGGACGGTGTCTTAATACGCAGGGACGAGATATTATCCTCCCCCGTCTCCTCAATATGTTTTTCATCCAAAAATAATCCCTGTGCAAATCCTTTCATATTTGCCATAATCAAATTTGAACGGATGCTCTGGGTCAGGACAAGCCCCTGATTCTTCCTGTCTTCTGTGAGAAATGCAATCCCTGCGTTAATCGCCTGTTTGGGATTTGAGATTTTCATTTCTTTCCCATGTATAAAGATTTTGCCGCCGTCAATGGGATCTGCACCAAATACAGCTCTCATTGTCTCTGTCCTTCCAGCTCCTACCAGGCCCGCAAAGCCCAGAATCTGTCCATTGTACGCTTCAAAACTCACATCAAACAGTACACCATTTTGTTTCAGTTTTTCAACTTTCAGAGCGCATTCACCTTTTTCCCCGATCACCTTCGGGAACTTATTGGCAAGAGAACGCCCCACCATGGCGGTAATCAGGGATTCATTATCCACTTCCTCAATGGGCTTTGTCCAGATATGTTCCCCGTCACGTATAACGGCAACCCGGTCGCACAACTCGAAAAGCTCTTCCAGCTTATGAGATACAAACACGATACTGATACCACGGCTGCGCAGGTCACGGCAAATTGTCATCAGCTGCTGAACCTCTTTTTCTCCCAGCGAGGAAGTAGGCTCATCCATTATAATCATCTTCGCCCCAACCGAAAGTGCCTTTGCAATTTCGATCATCTGCTGTACTCCCATACCCATGGTCCCCGCTGCTTTAGATGGATCAATTTCCTGCCCAAGTGAAGACATTACCTCTTTTGCTTTCTTATGCATGGACTTATAATCTAAAAGGCCGTTTTTCTTCCGAATCCATTTATTCATAAAAATATTGTCTGTAATATTCAAAAGTTTTTCGATATTTAATTCCTGGTAGACACAGGCAATCCCTGCCTCTGCAGAATCATTGGGGTTACGGAAATGCTTCTCCTCACCCTCCACGATTATGCTGCCTTCATCCGGTAAATGTACACCCGTTAAAACTTTAATCAAAGTGGATTTACCGGCACCATTTTCCCCGATCAACCCCAGAATCTCACCAGGCTTTACTGCCAGGTTCATGCTTTTTAAAGCTACTACACCCGGAAAGCGCTTTGTGACATTTTTTAATTCCACAATATACTCACTCACTGCATACCTCCTTATCCCCCGGACTCAGATCACCATTATTTACCAAGCTGGGATTTCAGAGTGTCTAATTGCTCCTGTGCATTTTCTTTATTTACAATTTTACTGCCGGAATCAATAAATTCCTCTATTGCTTCCCCTTTTACCGCTTTCACACAGGCTTCCACTGCTTTATACCCCATGTCATATGCGTTCTGTGCGACAGACATTGTTTCCTCATCTGCTAAAATAGCCTGACATGCAGACTGGATACCATCAAATCCGCAGAAAATAGTATTTGCATATGCTTCATTTCCCTTTGCTGCACGGGCAGCTGCAATAGCCATATCATCATTATTACAAACGATCATTGCCACGCCATCCGGGTGGTTCTGGATAATCGCTTCCATAGATGCAAAAGCCTTGTCAGCAACCGCATCCGCATACTGGATTTCGCTCTCTAAAAATGTACCGCCTGCTTCTTCTATCCCCGCTTTATATCCAGCCAGCCGTGCTTCAGCAGTAGAATCACCCTGCACACCTGTTATGGCAATGGCATTCAGTTCCGTAAATCCGGCTGCTTTCGCTGCCTCCACTGCTGCCTTTCCTCCTGCTTTCGCTGCCTCCTCATTACCGGTACCTACAAAAGATAAAACTTCCGGAGCGTCAATCTTCGTATCTACTGCAATAATCGGCTGCTTGGAACCTGCGATCTTAGATGTCACCATGTCAGCCTGCAAAGGAGCTATAACAAAACCATCAAATTTACCTGCTGCCAGATTCGTTTCGATAATATTCAACTGCTCATCATAAGAAGTCTCAGATGCCGCACCCTGAATCTCTACGTTTACATTGGGATTCGCATCGCTGTAGGCTTGCGCACCTGCCAGTACATAACCCCAGTATTCAGAAGCGGTAGTTTTCAGGATCACACTGATATTAAGATTGTCACCGGATGCGGCGGAGCCATTATCCGTTCCTTCATTCCCAGCCTCACTGCCCGAAGCCGTATCTGTACCGGCAGCTGTTTCCTTGTTATCCGCTGCTTCCGAATTACTGCCCGTTTGGTTATTGTTAGCTGTAGCTGTATCACCGCTGCCTCCGCAGGCTGCAAGGGACATCCCCATAATCCCGACCATTAAGATACTTAAAATTTTTTTCTTCATACAAAAAATCCTCCTTAACTATTATATAGTTTATATTTTGCCGCAAAGCATTGCGTCCCCGTGATTAGAAATCCGTAATACAGGTACGGATCTCAGTTGTTCCATTGTCGGAATTCCCAATTCCAACAATCAGATCGTGCATATGTATTTTTAACCCCCGGATAAGTTCTCAAATGTTTCGGACACACACTTGCAGTAAAAAGAGAACCAGCAGGTATTAACCTAATTTTCGTTTGAAGAATATTTAAGCATTATGCATTGAGCATATTATGCATAACACATTTTCAAAATGCACTCAAAACATGTGCAATTTATTATGTTTTTTAGTATTTATCCAAATTATAACACTACATTTTGGTTAAGTCAACAAGTTTTTACCAAAACTTTATGTACAAATTGACAGTTTTGCATTTTAGTTTATGCATATATCATATTTTTTTGTCGAATCATTCGTGCATACTACTATATTTTATGCGCATTTTTCTATGCGCATAATTAAGCACTATCGTGCATACCTCTTATCCTTTAAACAACAGCAGAAAACAGTCTGGAAAATATTAGAATCTATAGAAAAACATATCAAAGATCTTAGCCAAAAGCAGGAAAAAGGCGGGTTATAAGAACTGATAAGCATACATTTTTTGTATTGATTATCCATATATTTTAGTTGACTTGTACTTGAAAATGTATTATTCTTCAATATAGTTAAATACTACGAGTCGGATAAACTTTCTATATTTGATGAAAAATCATCTCTTTTATTACAGAATGATCTTTCCCGCTCACTGTCCATAGGAGATTAATATATGATTACAACCCAAGAACTTGCGCGGTTAGCCGGCGTAAGTCAGTCAACGGTGTCAAGAAGCCTTCAGAATTCTTCCCGAATTTCTCTGGAAACCAGGATTAAGGTTCAGGATTTAGCCGCACAGCATGGATATACCTTAAAAAAAAGGGCTGGAATGCCCAATGATACCGGAAACGGTAATAATGGATGCATTGGAATTATCCTGGGTGCCGATAGGATGCACTCTCCCCTTGACCTTTATCTGGAATATCTTTCAAATGAGGTGATCCGGCAGATTGAAAAACAAAATTACTACTGCACAATATCATCCTACGAAGCCAGTGACCAGTCCTTTGGATATATACAATCCATAATCGAAACAGCTGATATAAAAGGCATTGTTATTATTAACGGCAACTATCACTCGGCACTGGAAGACTATTTATCCCAATTGAATATTCCGCATATTTACACCCAATACTTTTCCCGCCCAATGCAGAAAAGTCTAAATATCATTGACGTAGACCATTTTACCGGCGGATTAATCGCGGCAAACCACCTATTAGAATTAGGGCATCAGCGTATCGCTACCATTACCTCAGCCGGAAGTGATTTTAAAGAACGCACAGAAGGCTATTGCACCGCACTCATCGATAACAATCTTGCCTGTAATCCAGATTGGATCGTTAAATCCGGGCTGACTTATGAAGAAGGATATCGGCAAATGGAAAGCAGCTGGTCTCAGCTGCATGACTGCACCGCATTTTTTGCCCAAACAGATATTCTTGGCATCGCTGTTATAAATTTTCTCACCGATAAAGGTTATAAGGTTCCCCAGCAATATTCTGTAATTGGCTTTGACGGCATCCCGGAAGGCAATTACTGCCGCCCCAGTTTAACCACAGTTATACAGCCCGTCCTGAAAATTGCAGAAAGAAGCATAAAACACCTGACCCATTTAATAAAACAGAAAAGTACCAGTGCCACCCATTTTTTTGTGCAGCCCGAATTATATCTGCGCAATTCCACGGCACCGGTAAAATGATAATGCCATGGCAAGAAGCACTTTTAGAGTGCTTTTAGCCATGGCATTTGAACCTTATAAGGATTTATCTATTTTAATTTTCCATTGTTATTTATCTGTTGTTAATCCCCTATTGTGTTTCCTTTATCTGATTCCTCTATTGTGATCTGTTTTTAGAAAATACCCCCTCCAAACCTTCCTTCACAACTTTCTTTTTAATACCCTCTATATCCATAAGATACAGGCCTCTTTCTTTCATCCGCTTAAAATAAACAGATCCGGAAAAGGTATATTTACGTTCTAAGCCTTCCTCCGTTTCCATTTCCTTTCTGACAAACGCAATCATATCGCCCACTGCCAGACTCTCCGGGAGTATCAGTGTTTTAAGGCCTGCTGCCTCTCTTACACTGTTATACCCCGCCAGTACCCCCGTAACAATTGCCTCTGTATGTCCAACCAGAAGCCCTGCCTTTTCGCCTGCACAATATAAATTTTCGGCCCCCATTACTTTAAGGCTGTTGTCCCGGGGCGACATGGCCATATAGCGTATGGAGTTACCCTTGCCGCCGGCATAGGGATCTTCATATCTGGCATTTTCAAATCCCGGTATCCTTTTCAGCTTATCCATAGGGAAATAAGAAGTCATGAATTTGGCATGCCCGGTATCCAGCAAAATAA
>NZ_JAWYAJ010000393.1:0-1660 GCF_034124845.1 Robinsoniella sp. | reverse complement strand
TATTCTCAACAAAGTCAGAAATCGCATATTGCTGGCATGCCTTCTCAGACAGATGATTTTCCCGCAGCTCCTGTGGCAAAGGTATCACTGCTGCACCACTTGTCTCCAGCTCCTCTATCAACTCCCTGGAGAGAGATTCCTTAAAAATCTTACAGGAACCACTCATAGCTCCCAGTTTCCCATTTGCACGTTTCCCTTGTATTTCCTGAATTCCCGCTTCTCCCGTTAGGCTGATTCTGCCGCCAAAGCTGGGGCACCGAAGAATACACATCGCACATCCGTTACCGAATTTCTTACAATTATTCATAGGTCCTGCACTTCCGGTAGCATCAATAAACATCTCCCCGCCAAATGTCCTGCCGTCATCCGTCCGTACATTTAAGATCCGCTTCCCATCCATCTGCACTTTCGACATACGCGCCTGAAACTCAATCTTCGTTCCGATCTTTTTCAGAAACCGATAAATCACTCCGGATATTTTACCTACATCGTATAAAGAAGCATGCTCATGACCAGGAAAATTAACATTTTTATGCCGGACGTTTTCATCAATTATCCGAAAAAGTTCTCCACCTCCCAGGGCAATCATTTCTTCCGTTGCGGTAAAGCGTCCGTTATTTCTCATGATTCCCCCAACCAGGCCTGTGCCAAGCAGCATGTCTGTTTTTTCCAGCAGCGTTACCTTAGCCCCCTGCAAGACTGCTCCATAAGCGGCGGCACATCCCGCCCATCCACCTCCTGCTATCACTACTTCTATCCCCATGTTGTCTGCCTCCATTCTTCTGATGAATCTAACATTTTCCATGCAGTGTAACGGAAGTGCTTCCGCACACTGCGCCTGATTTGCACAAGCTATAGACTGCCATACTTTAATGTATGGACATGTCCGCCTGTTTATTCCTGTAATCCGTTAAATTCTATCCGTCTTATATCCCACCCAGAAAATGAATTCCCGTTTTCCAGAGAAATACGCCCAGATAAATAAAGGTAAGCAAACTTCCCACTCCACATAAAACCTTACTGATCCATCCGTCTGCCCGGCACAGGTCCAGGCTGATTCCCCATCTCAAAGGATAAAGCAGCCGTACATTCTTATAATTAAAAATATCTGCTGCGATATGGGAAAGCATGGAGATTACAAAATAGGGAACCAGAACCGGGTAAATGATATATAGAATAAAACTCAAAATTCCAACGGCAGGTAAGGAATGCATAAACGACCTGTGGGGTCTGCTCTTGCCAAATACACACACGCCCAGAAAAGCAGCCATCCCAAGCATCAGCCTGACCAGACTGCTGTTACGCATAAAACTTGCCGTAATCCCAAGCTTCCACTGGTATTCCATAAATGCAGTGGCAAGTACTGCCAGCAGCGTAATTCCAATCACTTTATTCACATCCCGTCTTGCTTCCGAAGTACTGACGTCAATATCACTGATTACAGAACCTACCGAAGCCGTCCCGATGCATAGCACAACCTCCCTGATATTTTCCGGCTGTCCGAATAATAGTGCAGCCGCTGTCCCAATTGCCAAATGTGTTTTTCCTGTCATACGGTATCTTCTCAACTTTCTCATCTGTTAAAATAACTATTTTATAACCTAATACTCCATCCAGCCAGAAACCCTACTAACAGTGCTGATTATTTTGTCAGTCTGCA
>NZ_JAWYAJ010000392.1:0-26857 GCF_034124845.1 Robinsoniella sp. | reverse complement strand
CGTAAATATGCCGGCTAAATTTTATCTGCATACTTCATATGGGGAAGATCAGATTACGGATATGCAGATAAAGTGTGCACATGATACCGGACTTTATGAGGGACTTCAGAAATCCGTATCCAATAAGCAGGAATGTACCAAAGATCAGGGGACGAAAGCAGAGTATCTGGAAACCGTTACACAAGATGGCGAACAGTACCACATTTATAATTTACAGCTTTCCTGCCTGGGTGCCAATCATATGGAAATAACCTATGGAGACGGCAAAAAGACAACCCTGCAGTTTTATGCAATGGACAGCGTGGAGGATGCGCTGGAACTCCATGCAGATTTTGTAACAGAGAAGACACAGGTAAATGCTCCGGGAGAGATTTACGACAAGATCTTTGACGACTGGATGATGGATACAAAGTCTGTCCGCGGCGTATACGAAGGATACTTTGGATGGGGCGATGACTGGGGATTCACCCATGGGGAATATCTGGCGGAAAAGAATGTTTATCAGCCGGTAAAGGAACAGATTACGGCAGTGGATGAATACCTGGATACTTTTATCTGGAACGGACTGATGAAAGAGCACCAGGAAGATTACATGGTAAATGACTGGCTGGACAATGAACCGAACAATACCGGACAGGGCATATACCGCGGTTATGCGTACCCTCATGTGTACAATACGTATTTCTCTATGTACAAAATTGCTGAGAAATATCCGGATATGATTGATTATGCCGAAGATAAGGGAACTTATCTGCTGCGTGCCGCTAATATTTTAAAAGCGCTCTACAGCAAAGGGGTATCTTATAACTGGGATACCGGTCTGATGGGCGAGTCTACTACACCTGATATTCTTGCAGCATTAGAAGCGGAAGGATATTATGAAGAGGCTTCAGACATAACCGAAATCATGAAGACAAAATATAATAAATTTAAAGGAAATAAATACCCATACGGTTCCGAGTATGCTTATGACAATACCGGAGAAGAAGCGGTATACACCCTTGCAAAATTAAATGACAACACCGATATGATGAGCAAAATTGACTTAAAGACCAGGGCTTGCCGCGGTCTGCAGCCAATCTGGTACCACTATGGAAACCCTACCACTATCTGTGGTGAAAACTGGTGGAACTTCCAGTATACGGCTTCGCTTGCCGGTTATTGTATGGATGACTGGTTAAGGCTTCAGGACAACGGTATGACAGATACCGAAATGGCGGATGCAGCTCGTGTGAACTACGCAGGAAAGCTTGCAAACCTTACCTGTATAAATTCCGGACAGATAGATGCAGACCCGGAAAATATCGGTACAGTATCATGGACTTACCAGTCTGAACTTGGACATTCCGGCGGACAGGGAACCGGCGGCGGAAATATCCATAACGGATGGCGCCAGATGTCCGGAGAAGCAGATACCGGCTTATTCGGTGCACTGCGTATTCTGTCTTCAGACGTAACCACAGACAATATCTTTGGATTATTTGGTTATGGATGTGAAGTGACGGAAGATGGCGGATTCTATCAGGTAAAACCTTTAGACGGTGTTTATACAAGACTGAACTTTATCAATCAGAAGCTTTCCATTGAACTGGACAGAGATCAGTATTCACAGGCAAAGGTAAGTAAGGACAGCAACTATGTGGAACTGAATATCAGAAACATGGAAGTATCCAAGCATGAATCCGATATTGAATTTACAGGATTAAAACCGGGATCTTATCAGGTCAAAGTAGATGGTAAAGTAACTGGCAGCTTCCAGTATATCGGAGAAACAACCCTGGTATCCGTTCCGCTTCCGGCGGCTGAGACAGCACGTGTTGTAATTGAAGAAGGGGAGCCTCTGGAAAATACCGCTCCTGTTGTGGATGCAGGTAAAGACTTAAATGTATATTTATCCGATACTTACCGTCTGGAAGGTTCTGCAAAAGATGACGGATATCCGGATATGACGCTTACCAGCCTGTGGGAAGTGACTTCCAAACCAGAAGGCGCTAACGTTACCATTGCAAATCCCGATAAGCTGATTTCCGGCATTACGGCAGATAAGGCAGGCACATACCAGCTGAAACTGACTGTGAGCGATGGGGCATTAAGTACAGAAGACACCTTAACCCTTGTGGTTAAAGAGGATGAAAAGTTACCGGAAGTTCTTGCAGATTATGAATTTGAAGAAGTAGATGTGTTAAAAAGAGTTGTAAAGGATTCTTCAGAAGCGGGAAATGATGCAGAAGCAATCAGCAAGCCGGCAGTGACGGAAGGCAGAGAAGGAAATGCAGTTCAATTAACCGGTACTTACTGCGGATATGTAAGGCTGCCCTCCTCCTTAACCAGGAATGTGGATGACTGCACGATTCTGGCTGATATTAAATTAACCGCAGCCCAGGGAAGCGGGGCGAGAATATTCCAGTTTGGAGATACCAGCGGAAAGCGTCTGTATGTCTCCTTTGAAGGAAAAAATGAATTAGTAATAGGTGTAACCGATACAAAGACAAATAAAACGGCAGAGCACAAGACCGGAATCAAACTGGGCACCGGGTTCTGGAAAAATATTGCTTTAACCATGGAAGACCAGACACTTGTCTTATATGTGGATGGGGAAGCAGTTTATACACTGGATGACTGTGGATTTACCCTGGCTGATTTAGGGGATGTGCAGATGAATTATATCGGAAGGTCCGATAATAAGCAGTCCGCGTTCCTGAATGGTCTGGTTGATAACTTTACCGTGAAATCCAAAGCCATGACAGCCGAAGAATTAGCAGATGCATATGCACCTGCAGAACAAGCAAAACCGGTTTCTGCTGAAGTGGGAAGTTATGTAACGGTTGTAGGAAAAGCACCACTGCTACCGGAAACCTTACGCGTGCTGTATGACAATGGCATTTATAAGGATTCTAAAGTGACCTGGGAAGCTGTTTCAGAGGATAAATACAGCAAGGCAGGAAGTTTTAAGGTAAACGGAACAGTAGAAGGCATGGAACAGCCTGTGCAGGCATCGGTATTTGTTATGGATGGGGAAGAGACTAATCTGGCATCCGCAGCAAAAGCTACGGCAATTATTAACTCCGTACAGGACTTGGGCGGCGTGGCAGGATTAAACGATGGGTTTGAGCCGGCATCTTCCGGTGATACCAGCCATGGCGTATGGCATAACTGGTTAGGTAACCAGGGCGGGGAAGCCTGGGTTCAGTACAACTGGGACAAAGAAATCATGATCACGGCATCAGACGCTTATTACTTCAAAGACGGCGGCGGAAACTTTGCACCGGTAAGTGTGAAATACGAATATCTCCAGAGTGATGGAAGCTGGCAGCCGTTTACCAATGTGGATGGACTGGGCGTTTCTCTTAATAAGTATAATAAAACCACATTTGACCCGGTAATGACAAAGGCAATCCGCATGACTATGACACCGGAGAAACTGGGCTGTGGCGTAATCGAGTGGAAGGTATACGGATATCAGGTTGATACGCAGCCGTCAGCAGACAAAACAGAATTAAAGAAAGCAGTGGAACTGGCTGGAACAAAAGCAGCATATTACTATACAGCAGAGACCTGGAGTACATTTGCAGATGTATTGGAAGAAGCAGAGAATCTGCTGACAGATGAAACCGCTGTTCAGGATGATATTGATACCATGCTGGCAAAACTCCTTGAGGCTAAGGATGCTTTGGAAATTATGCCGGGTGCAGTCAGCGTGAATCTGGCACCACAGGCAGAAGCTTTGGCAAGCGTCGGTCAAGCACAGGCTGTAAAAGACGGTATCGATCCTGTAAATTCTTCTGACTCATCAAAGGGAGTTTGGGACAGCAGTGAGGAAGCGGGCACAGAAGCCTGGGTTCAGTATGATTTTGAAGAGCTTGTAAGAATTGACAGCACGGATATTTATTATTATCTGGACGGTGAAACGGTAATGCTTCCAAAAGAAGCGCTGATCGAATACCTGAACGATGAAGGAACATGGACAGAAGTTCAGAAAGTAACTGAAAATAAAGAAAACCAGTACAATACGGTGACATTTAAAAAACCGGTACTGGCAACAGCAATTCGTGTAACCATGGAGCCACAGGATCAAAATGCGGCAGTGGGTATCATCGAATGGAAGGTCTCCGGCGAACTGGTAAGTTCCCAGGGTGTTAATAAAAAGAACCTGAGAAATATTCTGGATATAGCCAATACCAGGGCAGAAGCCAGATATACCTCAGAAAGCTGGGCGGTATTTGCAGAAGCACTGGGTAATGCACAGAATCTGGTTAACCAGGGCGGACTGACCCAGGATGAAATTAATGCTGCATTTGATACACTTTATAATGCAGTAAATGCACTGGAGGCAGTAGAGCAGACACCGGAAATAAGAAATGCAGCGCCTGAGGCAGCAGCATCCGCAAACATTAACAGTCCAAATGATTTAGGCGGCGTAGATAAAATGAAGGATGGATATGATCCGGCTTCCTCTATGGATAAATCAAATGGAACATGGCATAACTGGGGCCAGGAGGGGAAAGAGGCCTGGGTACAGTATGATTGGGACAGCCTTCAGGAAATTCACAGTATTCATGTATATTACTTTACAGACGGAGGCGGTATTCTTCTTCCGGAAGAGTCAAAATTCGAGTATTTAGGAGAAGATGGACAGTGGTATACAATTGACACGGTTACGGAAAATGTACCGGACGCATACAACAGCCTGACCCTGGAAACTCCGGTAATGGCTAAGGCATTAAAGATCACAATGCAGCCGGTAGTGGAAGAAAGCGGTCTGCATGGAGTTGGAATTATTGAGTGGCAGGTAATGGCTATGACCGGAATGGGAGAAACTGTCATTACATCCGAACTGAAAGGCTTAATCGCGGCGGCTTTGAGAAAATCTGCAGCCGATTATACCCAGCTTGGCTGGAACCAGTTACAGACAGCAGTAAGTCAGGCAAAGGATACTTTAGGCAAAGAAAATGTAACACAGGAAGAGATTGATGCAGCAGCAAAAGCATTACAGGAGGCAATGATTATCCGGGAAGATCCGGTAGTTCCGGTGGATAAAAAAGAACTGAACAACCTGATTGCCCTTGCCGAAAGCAAACTGTCCGGGAACTATACCAAAGAAAGTCTGGATACACTTAAAAAAGCATTAGAAAATGCTAAAAAAACAGCAGCAGACGAAAAGGCAGTTCAGAAGGATGTGGATCAGGCAAGAGTTTCACTGGAAGCAGCCATCGCAGGATTAAAAGTAAAAGAAGATCCAAAGCCGGTTGTAAACAAGGCAGAATTACAGAAGGTGATCAATTCCTATGCCGGACTGAAATCATCTGACTACACCACTACAAGCTGGTCTGCATACTTAAAAGTATTAAATAATGCTAAGATGGTAAACCTGGATGTAAATGCGACGCAAAAAGAGGTGGATACTGCATTATCTATGCTGCAGCAGGCATACAAAGCCCTGGTAAAAGCCCCTGTGGTCAAACCGGTGCCGAAAAAGAATGCAGTCGTAACAGTTGGGAATGCAAAATACAAGGTAACAAAATCATCCAGTAAAAATGGTACCGTAATGTATGTAAAACCAACGAAAAAGACCTTTAAAAAGGTTACCATACCAGCGACGGTTAAGATCAACGGCTATACCTTTAAAGTAACCCAGATAGCTAAAAAAGCATTTTACAAGAATACAAAACTCCAGAGTGTAACAATTGGAAAATATGTGACAAACATTGGACCAAGTGCATTCCGGGATTGTAAAAAGCTGAAATCCGTTGTAATCGGAGCAAGCGTAAAGCGTATTGAGAAGTATGCATTTATGAATGATAAGAATCTGAAAAAGATTAAGATTGTAAGCAAGAATTTAAAAACCATTCAAAAGAAGGCGTTTACCAATATTTATAGTAAGGCTGAGTTTAAGGTACCGTCGAAGAAGTTGAAGAATTATAAGGAACATCTTTTAAAGCGGGGCGTGAAAACAACTGCTAAGTTTAAAAAGTTATAATTTTTAGAGAAAGTATTGAATGTAGAATGAATGGTTAGGAAGTGCCAGAGTTTTTCTTTAGGGAAGGACTCTGGCACTTCTTTCTTTTATGCGGAAAGATCATAAATAACGTAAAAACATCTCAAAAAAGTAATATAAAATAATTTATAGAAAAAAATGCAACTTAATATTGACAATGGTGACTGGCTGATATATAATAAACATACTTCTTACAGATAATTGTTTTATATTAGCTGTATGAGATGGCTTTTTCTTGAGAATTCTTTACTTTCATAGTCAGATCGACTATATTTCCTTGGTGTTTTTTAATTAGTATTTAACAATTTAAGGGGGCGATTACATTATATGTGATTTCAAAATTTATGGATCTTTTGATTATATGATTGGTATGTTTAAAAGAGGTGAGAAATGAAGGAAGTTGAATTTCTATGCCTTCTATGCCTGGCGGCAATGGCTGTCATACTGGATTTATGGAAAGGGAAGATTCCGAATCTGCTGACTTTCGCGGGGGTTGCAGCAGGTGGGACATTTCAGGCCATTCATATAGGATATATGGGAATTCTTTTGTTTTTAGGAGGGGTGGGAACACCGCTGCTGGTTTTAGGTGCCCTTTATTACTTTAGAATGATTGGCGCGGGAGACATAAAGCTGTTCTGTGCATTAGGAGGTTTTTTAGGAGCGATTAAGATTTTAACCTGTATTCTCATTGCATTTCTTGTGGGGGCAGGAATATCAGTAATACTGATTCTATGGCGACGTAATCTGTGGAGCCGTCTTACATATTTCTATGATTATATCAGCAATTATTTTCATCTAAAAAAGTGGATGCCATATCGAAGGGATGAGGATGTGGACAGCCATATGCATTTTTCTATACCAATACTAATCAGTATTATTTTATATATAGGAGGTTTTTATTGAAGAAAAATATTTTTGCAGTATGTGATTTGGAAGCAGCGTATGCTTATAATCTAATGGAATATATGAATATTAAGCAAAATACGCCATTTGAAGTGCAGGCATTTACTAATGTAAAAAGTCTTGGTATTTTTGCCAAAGAGCATGAAATTGAAATGCTATTAATTTCTGCTCAGGCTATGTGCGAAGAAGTCAAAACGCTTAATATCGGACGGATTATGATCTTATCCGAGGGGGAATTGATACAGGAGTTAGCGGAATACCCGACTGTCTACAAATACCAGTCTTCTGATAATCTCATAGCAGAGGTTATGGGGTATTATGCCAACCAGAACGTAAGGGTTAACCCATTGGCGTTATTGAAAAAGGATGTGGAGATCATAGGGGTTTATTCACCCGTTAAGAGGACGCTGAAAACATCGTTTGCACTGACCCTGGGCCAGATACTGGCTAAAAAAAGAGCTGTATTATATTTGAATCTGGAGGATTATGCCGGGTTTGAAACCCTTATGGGAAAGGAATTTGCAGCAGACATATCAGACCTTATGTATTTTGTGAGGCAGGGGAGCGGCAACCTGGTCTATAAGCTGGACAGTATGGTGCAGAGCATTTCGAATCTGGACTACATACCGCCTGCTTTTTCCCCAATGGATCTCAGAAATGTGGAGTATGAGGAGTGGATGAAGCTCTTGGGAGATATTATTAACTTTAGCTCTTACGATACCATTATTTTGGATATCGGGGAACAGATTGATGAGGTCTTCCGTCTGCTCAAGCAGTGCAGGAAAATTTATATGCCAGTAAGGGAGGACAGTGTATCTCTGGCTAAACTGGATCATTATGAAAAAGTGCTGCGTATGTGGGACTGTGAAGATATTCTGGAACGAACAAGAAAACTGAAACTGCCTTTTCACAGCAGCTTCGGACCCAGAGATCACTATGTGGAACAACTCATGTGGGGGGAACTGGGAGACTATGTCAGAAAGTTAATTAATGAGGAAGAAAATGATGAAAGAGGACCGGGACCAGTTCCAAATCCTTCGTAAGCGTCTTCTTGAAAAGCTGGAGAATGCAGGAAGCCTTAGTGATGAAGAAATAATTGAGAAGATTAATGAAATAATTATTGAAGCAGGCAGAGAATTTTATCTGAGCCTGAAAAGAAAGGAAGAGCTGCAAAAGGAGCTGTTTAATTCCATAAGAAAGCTGGACATCCTCCAGGAACTTATTGATGATGATACGATTACGGAGGTTATGGTAAATGGTACCGAAGGTATCTTTATAGAAAAAAATGGAAGGCTTATGAAATGGGATAAAAATTTTTGTACCCGGCAAAAGATTGAGGATCTGGTTCAATCTATTGCGGCAAAAAGCAACCGTATTGTGAATGAAACCGTCCCAATTGCAGATGCCAGATTAGAAAATGGTGCCAGGGTAAATATCGTATTGCCTCCGGCAGCCATAAATGGTCCCATTATTACCATCCGGCAGTTTCCCTCACATCCCATTCAAATAGAAGAATTAATTGCATGGAATGCTGTCACGGAAGAGGCAGCTGAATTTCTAAGACAGCTGGTCATTGCCGGCTACAACATCTTTATCAGTGGGGGTACCGGATCCGGGAAGACCACATTTCTGAATGCACTGTCGAATTTTATCCCCAAAGAGGAAAGAATTATAACCATTGAAGATAATGCGGAACTACAGCTGCAGGGAGTAAAGAATCTGGTGAGAATGGAGGCGAGAAAGGGAAATACCCAGGGCGAGCATGAGATAACGATAAGAGATTTGATTAAATCCAGTTTGAGAATGAGGCCGGATCGAATTTTGGTTGGCGAGGTGCGGGGAGAAGAGGCACTGGATATGCTCCAGGCTCTCAATTCCGGGCATGATGGATCACTCAGTACCGGGCATGGAAACAGTCCAAGGGACATGCTTGCCAGATTAGAGACAATGGTTTTGCTGGGAGTATCGCTGCCGGTGTCTGCAATCCGAAGGCAGATTGCTTCCGGAATAGATATTATGATTCACCTGGGAAGGCTGCGGGATAAAAGCAGAAAGGTATTAGAGATAATTGAAATAGTGGGTTACCGATATGAGACAGAGGAAATTTTGACAAAGGTACTGTATGAATTTGAAGAGAACGGCACAAACAGGGATCAGGTTATTGGAAAACTGGTGAAAAAAAGTACGTTAACGGATACCAGAAAATTAGTGCAGCGGGGAATTTCTATCGAATAGAAGATTTAAGAGAATAGCGAAAGATACGAGAAAATATAAGTAAATTTAAAAATAGCAGACAGGAAAAAACATTCTGAGGCAGGTAAAAGGCAGTAGGAAAGGAGGGGGACAATGAACTATAACAAATATAATTTTACAGAAAAGCAGTGGGTGTTGCAGATTCTGCTTTATGTTGCAATAGATGGGATTGTAAGCATCCTATTTTATCGCTCCTTTCTTGCATTTATTTTATTTCTTCCTGGTTTTTTCTTTTTCTTAAAGCAAAGGAAAGCGGATTATATTGCAGCAGGAAAAAAAGAGCTCAGCCAACAGTTTTTGACGGGTATACAGGCGGTATCTGCTGCATTAGCTGCGGGTTACTCGGTTGAGAATGCTTTTGAGGAGGCGCTGGAGGATATGGATCGGGTATTCGAGAAAGAAGATAAGATTATAAAAGAGTTTACCTATATCAGGAACCAGCTAAGGTTGAATAACACCCTGGAAAGCTTATTGCTGGATCTTGCTAAGCGGAGCAGAATTGAGGAAATAGAAAATTTTGCAGAGGTATTTTGCGCAGCAAAAAGATCAGGTGGAGACTTGATTGCTATTATACGCAATACCATTTTATGTATCAGTCAGAAAGAAGAGACGAAGATGGAAATTGAAACATGTCTGTCAGCCAAGCGTTTGGAACAGAAAATTATGAGTGGAGTTCCATTTCTGATATTAATCTATGTAGGGGCAGCGTCTCCCGGCTTTTTAGATGTGATGTATTACAATCCGGCAGGAATCTGCATCATGAGTCTTTGTTTAGTGGTCTATGTGGCTGCCTATATGTGGGGAAAGAAAATCGTGGATATTGAGGTGTAGCTTATGGTGTTATGTTGGGGAATGTTAGCTGTATTTGGCGTTTTATTCGCAGTGGCATCTGCCGTTAAAATTCCGGAAGACTTGGATGTTAAGAAACTTATGATACCTTTTTATAAAATAAGTATTTTTATATTGGGATTATTTCCAAAGAGGGGACGCTTGCTGGTTAAAAAAAGAGTAGAAAAGGATCTGGAGGCGGTCTGCAGTGGTAAAAGGGTGGATGTTCAGAATTACTATATAGAAAAACTGGCACTGGGGATATGTATTGTGTTTATCGGAACGGGATGTTCCCTGGGAGCGCAGGTTCTTATGGAGTCTGAACAATCTTTAAAGGATGGAAAGATACTGGAGCGTCCCGGCTATGGGGAAGAGAATCTGGAAACAAGCCTTCGGGCGAAAATTGAGGGTTTAGAGGATACTTCTGATGTTTCATTTGAACTGGGGGCACAGCAGTACAGAACGGAACAAAAACAGGAATTTATAACTCAGGCGATTGCCCGGATGGAAACAATTATACTGGGAGAAAACAAATCCCTGGATGAAGTGCGGACACGATTGAATTTGCCACAGACCATTCTCGAAGAAAAAGTTCGTGCAGATTGGGAACTGGACCCATTAGAAGTAGTGGATGAAGACGGATATATTATAGGGGATATCCCGGAAGAGGGGATTCTGGTAAAGCTGACGGCAAATCTTAAGTGCTATGGTGAAAAGGGTGAATTTTGTACTTATGCCAGGGTAATGCCGCCAGTCTATACAAAAGAAGAAGAATTACATGTTCAGTTACAAAAAGAAATTCAACAGGTTAATGAAGAAGGCGCAGAAGAGGGTGCGATAGAGCTCCCCGGGCATGTAGACGGAAAGAAAGTTGAATGGTCTGAAAATCCATCGGAAGTAGCCGGGTTTCTCTGTATGGCAGCTATTGTAGCAGGAATCTGCATTTATATAGGAAAGGATACAGAATTACATAAACTTGCTGAAGAACGAAGCAGACAGATGGCAATGGATTATCCGGATGTATTATTTAAACTATCCATGCTGCTGGGAGCAGGATTGACATTAAAAGCAGCATTTTCCAAAGTTGCCACGGAATATGAAAAAAATAAGAATTCCAGGCATAAGCGGTATGCCTATGAAGAAATGGCAGCTGCCTGCCGCAAAATGGAGATGGGAATGTCGGAGACCGCAGCTTATGAAGACTTTGGCAACCGATGTCAGGAGATCAGATATGTAAAACTGGGGTCACTGCTTGCACAGAATCTGAGAAAAGGCTCTAATGGACTTATGGAAATACTGCAGAACGAAGCACTGGCTTCAATGGAAGAGAGAAAACAAATGGCGAAACGGCTTGGAGAAGCTGCGGGGACGAAAATGCTTCTTCCAATGGGTATGATGCTGGTTATTGTTTTAGTTATCTTAATGGTACCTGCAGTGATGTCTTTTTAGATTCCTTTCAAACAGGCTCAAGAGCCTGTTTGAAAATTCATTCCTGCCATCTGCACGCCTCACTTAGCGGCATATTTGCCCCGAATTCAGGTTACGTAGCCCGCTACGCGCCCTTCATCCGGGACAAATCTCCCACAAAGTGTGACGCACAGCTGCCAGAAAGCAATTTTAAAACAGGCTCTGGCCGGGAAAGGAGGTGAGCAGTATGAACCATGTCAGAGATTTTATCCGGGAAGAAGATGGCATTGGGGTAGTTGAGATTATTCTTATTCTGGTGGTCTTAATCGGTCTCGTCATTATCTTTAAAAAACAACTAACCAGTCTGGTTAAAAGCATTTTCAGCAAGATAACAAGCCAAAGCAATGGAATCTAAAGTGTGAGTACCGAACAAAAGAAAAAGAATGTTCGGAAGAATGTTCGGATAACGAAATGAAAGGGGAGTATAAAATGGGGTGTCACAGACCAAAGGGAGCAATCACGGTATTCTTAAGTCTGGTAAGTGTATTGTTTTTATCCCTGATTTGTACACTGGCTGAGTCGGCAAGGACACAGGGAGCCAGGGTGAAAGCGGAAGCTGTCTTAAATATGGGCTTATTTTCAATATTTGGAGAGTATGAAAAAAAGCTTCTGAAACAATACGATGTATTATTTTTGGATGGGGCTTATGGAAGCGGTGCCTGTCATACAGATAAGGTCAGGCTTCGGATGGAGGATTTCATGTCTTATAATATCAATCCGGGTAAAGGGTTTTCAGGCAGTACCTTTGATCCGCTGAAATTACAGCTAGAGGAAAGCGATATAAAAGGCATTGTGCTGGCGACAGATGAGAAAGGGGAACCGTTTTACCAGCAGGCAGTTACCTTTATGAAAGATAATCTGGGTACCGAAATCCTGAACAAACTAAAAACAGATTCAGATAAAGCCAAAGAGCAGGAGGAGGCTCAAAAGCTATATGAAAAAAGTGATGAAAATAACGTAAAGCAGCTGGAAGACCTTAAGAAACAGGAAGAGGAAAGAATCGAGCAGGAAGCAGAAAACAATAGCAGCGATGCGCAGACAGATGCAGAAATGCCTGGAACACCGGAAGAAGTACCTGCACCGGTTGAGAATCCACTGGAAATTATTAAGAAGGTGAAGGAAATGGGAATCTTAGCATTAGTTCTCAAGGACCCGGATTCGTTATCTCAAAAAGCAGTTGACCTGTCGTCCGTACCATCGGGGCGCAGCCTTGAGAAGGGAAATCTTCCTATTATAAAGGAGCAGAGTGGTCTGAGTGGGGATGTCCTGTTTCAGGAATATCTGTTAGAGCATTTCTCTTACATGACAGACCAAAAGAAGAAAGGAGCACTGGATTATCAGTTAGAGTATATATTGTGCGGTAAAGGGAGCGACCAGGAGAACTTAAAGGGCGTTGTGAACCGGCTGCTCTTGCTGCGAGAAGGGAGCAATTTTCTATATGCGTTATCAAATCAGGAAATGCAGGCACAGGCAGGTGCTTTGGCAGCCGCTATTGTGGGCGTATTTGCAGTACCAGGACTTGTGACAGTTACAAAAATGGCATTATTGCTGGCATGGGCATATGGAGAAAGCCTATTGGATGTGCGCACTTTACTGTCAGGCGGGAAGGTAGCATTAGAGAAAAGGGCTGATACCTGGAAACTTTCCCTGGAAAACCTGGGGAGAATACCAGAACTTCTGCAGGAAGATGGTAATTCGGATCAAAAAGGGCTGACTTATCCGGAGTATTTAAGAATGCTGCTTTTTACCGGAAAAAAGGCGCAATATCCTATGCGGGGGCTTGATCTGATAGAAGCAAACTTAAGAATGGAAGACAGTACAAAAAACTTTCGGGCAGATGCCTGTATGGATCAGATACAGGTAAAAACGAGATGGACAATTCCCCCTCTGTTTATGAAAGTATCCGGGGCATTTATGGGAGTCGGTGGAGAAACAGGGAAGTATGAGGCGGAAGGGAGTTTTTCTTATTAGTGAAATCAAAATATACAAGACAAATGAAAGTGAGGTGGATAAGGATGTTCTTCCGCTGTAAGAAACCCAACAGTAACCAATATAAGAATGAAAAAAGAAACAATAATCAAAATAAAATAAGAAAGGTAAAAAACTCTCTCCCGGCAATGATGCATAAAACAATCAATGACAACGGAAGAATGTCCTTATCTGCCTTACGTAAGGCGAGTCTCACTATAGAAGCGGCGATGTCTCTGCCACTGTTTTTATTTGCTATGATATCGGTTCTATACTTTATTCAGATCGTAGATATATCAGTACGCCTGACCGGAGCAATATGTGAAACCAGCAATGAAATGGCAGTATATGCATATGTAAAAGAAGCCGGAAAACTACAGGGCGGGGGAATTTCAGATATCATTACCGGAGGATTATCTGCTGCTTATGCAAAAAGCAAAGTAAAGACCAGAGGGAGGCTGGAAGAAAACCGGGGCAGCCTCAGCCTGTTAAGGTCCTCCTTTCTAAAAGAAGGCCAGATGATAGATTTGGCAGGTACATATCAGGTTAAGTATCCAGTAACCCTATTGCCCATAAAACAAATGAAGATAGCTGTACGTGGAAGAGTAAGAGCGTGGACCGGCAGGGACGGCGTCAATGGTGACGGCAGTGCAGAAGGTGAAGGGGCACTGGTTCTGGTAACAGTGAACGGACAGGTTTATCACAAAGATCCGGAATGTACTCATATAAAGTTATCGATTAAACCAGTAGATAAAGATTCAGTAGAACACCTCAGAAATGAAGCCGGAGGTAAATACTATCCCTGCGGACAGTGCAGAGGCGGAAGTAATACGGTATATATAACGGATACCGGAGATAAATATCATTCTTCCCTGGGATGCAGTGGGTTAAAGAGAGGTATTTTATTGGTTCCCATGTCAGAGGTTACGGACTGGCAGCCTTGCTCCAGGTGTGGGCAGTAAGGCTTGGCTGCTTGTATAGGCTGGAAAATGATTGTTTAAAGAAAGGTATGCTATGAATAAGGCAGGTTTATTAGTGTTTTTGATCATCAGTGCGGGCATTGATATCAAACGAAAAGAAGTATCAATAGTATTAACCGGAATTTTTGCGGCGGCGGCTGTCATCTGGAATCTTACCCATGAGGAATTACCGATGATGATCTGGATTTGTGGAATCATACCAGGGTTATTACTGCTAGCTGCCGGTTGGGCTACCAGGGGAGCTGTTGGAAGCGGGGATGGTTTTGTAATTGGAGTCTGTGGTTTATTTTTAGGGGTATGGGCAAATATGGAACTGCTGTTGATTGCACTTTTTCTGGCAGCCCTGTACAGTATGGTGTTAATTGTATTTAAGAGGGTAAAAAGGAATCATACCATTGCGTTTATACCGTGTGTTTTGCTAAGCTATGTAATTATGTTGGCGGTTGCCGGAGTTGAGGTGTGTTAAGGTGTGGAAGAGAAAAAAAGGAAGTTATACAGTGGAAGCTGCCATGCTGATGAGTATCTTAATACCTGTTTTTATTGGCATAATTTATCTGGGATTTTATCTTCATGACAAAGCGTTGCTGGAAGGTGCTGCATTGGAAACTGTACTGTATGCGGGGCTTCATAATGCGGATGATAAGAATGACAAGGGGGGAGAATTACGGGCAGGGGAGCTGGTAAAAGACAGGCTGCTGGGTACCAGAAAAATAAAAAGTTCTGTTTCTAAAGGGAAAGACCGTGTAACGGTAGAATATAGCGGAAGGTTTTCTGTCCCGGGACTTGTGGTCTCTTATTTTACGGGTAAGGAACTTAGAATAAACGTTAAAAAAGAATATTCATTAAAGCGACCGGGTGACACCATACGCAAAGTAAAAGGTTTGCAGAGGCTGTTGGAGAAGGGGGAAAATTAATGCAGGTGAGTTATAAGAGGGATATGAATCATAATTATCTGATTTTGGAACCGGAAGAACAGATATATGGGAATGAATATCAGATCCGAATGCTATCCATAAACGATATACGAGGTCTGTTAAAGTGCAATATGAAAAAAATGGATGGTAATGTTTATTTTTACTATGAAGTCACATCAAGGCAGTCGTTGGAACGTATTTTCGAAAAGAGTACCATGACCATGGATGATATTAAAATTCTACTGCTTGGGGTGAAATCTTCCATTGAAAATGTTGCAGCTTACCTGTTAGAACCAGATCGTGTATTGTTAGATCCAGCCTATATCTATATGGATATCGAAACGAAAGAGCCTTGTCTCTGTTACCTACCTTCTTATAAAGGTAAAATCACTAATTCTTTTAAGGAGCTGGCAGAGTTTATACTGAAGAGATTAGATCATAATGATCCCGGTGCGGTTGCCCTGGGTTATGATATTTACAGGCAGACAACAGAAGAAAACTTTAGTATAGAGCAGATCATTCAAAGCGTTTACCGTCAGCAGACATCTTCTGACTTAAGGTTATTGGGAAACCCGGATCAGGCAGGACAGCCGGTACATCCAGTACAGTCTGGTGTGAACACCGGATTAGTACCGGATATGCCTAAGATACAAGCCGGCCAGAACGGAAAACTGGAAGATAGTCCCATTGTTGATACTACAGACCCTGAGCTAAAAAGGCAGATGAAGGTAGAGAAGGAAGAAGGTAGAATAAAAAAAGAGGCAGAGCTTAAGAAAAATAAAGGTAAAGAAGTTAAAAAGCATAATGAGGTTAAAGAAAGGGGGGATAGAAGTGTACATTATAATAGGAAGAAACACGTTAAAACAGAAGACAGCAGTAACCAGACAAGAAACAGTTTTAACATTTGGAAGAAGGCCAACTTTAAATTAAACATCTTTATAATCGCTGCAGCGGTATTAGCCATTGTGGGTATATTTGCAGCAGGAAGCTATTTCCAGGCAGATATGACACAACTGGGGGGAGTCGTTTTTTTCATATTGGGCGGGGTGGGCTATCTGATCTCCCTTATAAATAGGAAGAAACCCAGTAAAAACGAAAAGCAAAGGAATGGAAAGCGGGATTCTGAAGTGGTAAAAGAGTTTATGGAAGATGGTAAAAAGAATTCAGATATAGACTTAGAGGATGAGCCAGAGTATGGTACAAAGGCCCCCCAGTCATCAATATTGTCAGTGCAAACAGATATGCAGGAAGATGATCAGGAGAAGCCGGAGGAGCACATCGGACAAACTACAATTCTCTGTGAAAATGAAGAGCTTAAAAAATTATGTTTTATCAGTATGGAACCTCACCTAAGGGGGAATATTCTCTTATATGAGGAAGCGCTGTATATAGGGAAGATGAAGTCTAAGGTGGATGTACAGATAGATCTTCCGGTTGTCAGCCGGGTACATGCTAAGATCTGGAAGGAAGACGGTGTATTTTATGTTATGGATCTAAACTCTATGAATGGGACCTTTCTCAATAGGGAAAGACTGGAAGCTAATGAAAAACGTGAAATCAGACCCTCGGATGAAGTGGCTTTTGCCACTGCTTCTTATTATATAGGAAGATAAGCATTTATCTGAGAGGAAAAATAAAAGCTTAAGTGTTAAATTTAGCAGAACTTACCTGGGATTGGTTGCAGAACCGGATGGGTTATGATAAGATAACCTCAGAAAACAGGTGAACTTAATGGAGGAAAATAGATGAATATTATAGGAATCATTGGAGCAATGGATGTAGAAGTAGATGCGCTGAAAAAGGAAATGGAAAATAAAACGGTTACCGTTAAAGCAGGCATGGAATTCTGCCAGGGAATCTTAAAAGGACAAAACGTTGTGATAGTAAGAAGTGGAATAGGCAAGGTAAATGCAGCGGTATGTACACAGATCTTAGTAGATGTCTTCCATATAACCAGAGTAATTAATACGGGTATAGCAGGATCACTGAATGCAGGGATCGATATTGGGGATGTGGTGATTGCCACAGATCTCGTACATCATGATATGGATGCTACAAATTTTGGTTATCCCTTAGGACAGATCCCGCAGCTGGATGTATTTGCTTTTGAGTCAGATAAAGAGATTTCAGAAATAGCAGCGAAAGCATGCCTGGAAGCCAATCCGGATATTCACGTCTTCCGGGGAAGAATCGTAAGCGGGGACCAGTTTATCAGTAATAAAGAAGTAAAGAACAGAATCACGGATAACTTTGAAGCGTATTGTACCGAGATGGAGGGCGCGGCAATTGCGCAAACTGCATATCTGAATAAGATACCGTTTGCAGTGATCCGGGCAATTTCCGATAAGTCGGATGACAGTGCTACCATGGACTATCCCACATTTGAAGCGAAAGCAGCACAGCATAGTGTAAATCTTGTGAATAAGCTGATGGAAGCTTTGGCATAAGTCAGTTTGGCGGGGGAGAGGAAACCCGAACCATTCTTTGATGCAGCACATTGCACCTGCAGAATGGTTCAATCCCCTGCTGGGAGTACCCAATGTGATCTGCCGCTAGCTGGAATGCACAGCTGCCAGCCCTTGTTATAATAAAATTTCACCCAGATCAAAAAAAATTTTATTTTTATCTGCGTAAATCTTCGCCAGTCAATTCATATATTTTTTTAACATTTCTAAAGCCCTCTCCAAACTGCCTTCGAACCGCTAAAATAAATGGATTTCACGAATTCTGATCAAGGCAAAATGTGTTATTTCAAAGTGAAATTGAAGTGCCTGACATGAACCCCAAAATCGCAAAAACCCCCGTAAATAAGCCGTTTCCGAGGTTTTTTTGTCGAACGATTCTGCTTTACAAATTATTTTTTGTGGGCTATGATGGCGGTACAAATCAGAAAGGTGAAGGGGGATCACAATGATAAGGTCTATCTTACAACAAAACATGTTATTTTACGCAATGGCAGCAATCTGTATTTTGGGGGTAATCAGTCAACTAGTATTAAATATTCTATATGACAGACTGATACGGGATGCAGAAAACTACACAGAAGCGAAAGGCAAGTTTATGAAGCGATTACGACAACAGTACGTCGCGAGTAAACGGTTAAATGAAGGGTTAACCAATACATCAGTCTTTGTAAAGAAAAGCATCTATGAATATCAGTGCATTGGTATGAGTCTACACCAGTGGCGCCGTATGGGAGGCACCGCACTTGTTCTATGCTTAGGTATAGCCGGGGCAGGTTATCTGCTGGCAGGTGCCCAGAACTTTGCAGCAAACATTGTACAGAATTATCTATGGGCCGGCGGAGGAGCGCTATTGCTTCTATTAGGAACCCAGGCGGTAATTGATGTTGGATATAAAAACAGGTATTTGCAGGTACAGTTGGAAGATTACCTGGCAAATTCCGGAATAGGACATGCCTACAAGGAGGTGGATCTATCATCACTATCTGAAAGCGAGAAGAAACAGGAGCCGGTAGCAGAGGCAGATTCAGTAAAAGAGAAAGAAAAGACGCCGATATCACCGCTAGGGGTGAAAAAGCGGCCAGTGAGGCCGCTAGAGAGCAAGGCGCAAAAAGATAAGCGTGAATTAAAACAGAATCTGGCAAGAATAAAGGAGGGGTTAGATGAAACTGCGGCAGAGCGTGAGCATAGCAAGGAGCGGAACACGGAAATCCTAAAACAAATGGATCCAGCGGAACAGGAACGAGTCATAAGGGAGGTGCTAAAGGAATTTTTGTCTTGATTAAGTGTAGTACATTTGGTAGAATGATGGATAAGAACATATAAAACACGCAAAGAAGGAGTGAATATCATGGGAAATAAAGTAACGTTTGATTATTCAAAAGTAGCTGGATTTATTGGCGAAAACGAAGTAGAAGCAATGAAGAATATAGTTGCGGCTGCCAAGGACACGCTGGTATCAAAGACAGGTGCGGGGAATGATTTCCTGGGATGGATTGATTTACCTGTAGATTATGACAAGGAAGAGTTTGGAAGAATTGAGAAGTCAGCGGAAAAAATTCAGGGAGACAGTGAGGTGCTGCTGGTCATTGGTATCGGCGGATCCTATCTTGGTGCCAGAGCGGCAATCGAATTTTTACGCCACAGCTTTTATAATATGGTTTCAAAGGAAATCCGTAAGACACCGGAGATTTATTATGTAGGAAACAGCATCAGCAGCACCTATTTAAAGCATTTAATCGATGTTATCGGGGACAGAGATTTTTCTGTAAACATTATATCAAAATCAGGTACCACTACTGAACCAGCAATTGCGTTCCGTATTTTTAAAGAAATGCTGGAAAAGAAATACGGCAAGGCAGAAGCAGCCAAGAGAATCTATGCTACAACGGACAAGGCCAGAGGGGCCCTTAAAAACCTGGCTACCGAAGAAGGTTATGAAAGCTTCGTAGTTCCGGATGATGTAGGCGGACGTTTCTCCGTATTAACCGCAGTAGGCTTGCTTCCTATCGCAGTAAGTGGAGCAGATATTAAGAAGTTGATGGAGGGCGCTGCGTCCGGAAGACAGCGCGCTCTGGAAGCTGATTTTGACGAAAATGATGCATTACAGTATGCAGCAATCCGTAATATCCTGTTAAGAAAAGGCAAATCAGTAGAGATATTAGCCAACTATGAACCAAGCTTACACTACGTATCTGAATGGTGGAAACAATTATATGGCGAAAGTGAAGGAAAAGACCAAAAGGGAATATTCCCTGCAAGCGTAGATCTCACTACAGATCTCCATTCCATGGGTCAGTTTATCCAGGACGGCAGCCGTATCATGTTCGAAACAGTATTGAATGTAGAAGAGTCACAGTGTGAGTTAAAAATCGGGGAAGAGCCGGTAGATTTAGATGGCCTCAATTATCTTGCAGGACAAACTGTGGATTTTGTAAATAAAAGTGCAATGAATGGAACGATTCTTGCCCATACGGATGGGAATGTACCAAATCTGATGGTAACCATTCCGAAGCAGGATGAGTTTTCCTTAGGTGAGCTGTTCTATTTCTTCGAATTTGCATGTGGTGTCAGCGGCTACACATTGGGAGTGAATCCTTTCAATCAGCCGGGTGTCGAAAGCTACAAGAAGAATATGTTTGCGTTACTTGGAAAACCAGGATTTGAAAAAGAAAGAGAAGAATTGTTAAAACGTTTATAGAAGTGATTTTTATCGAGGTATTAAGAAAGGTATTTAGCCGCAGTCTGCGGCAGATGATGTTAAAATAGATTAGAAGCAGCTATTTTGTAACAATTAGTATTTTTAAGATAGAAGTTCATAGATATAGGTTTTAATTAGTGCGATTCCGGGGATAAGTGGGCCTAATTCTAGATATGGTTCACAAAATCAGGAAATCTGCATAAATTCATATAGAAGGGGGCTGCCTTGTGTTACATAAGGTGGCCTTTTTCCGATGGATTTTATATGGGTTCAGGTAAACGCAGGAGGTAGAGCGATCGGAAAGGGTAAACATAATGATGAAAACAATGATAAATACAATGAAGAAAACAATGATGAAAATCGTGATACTAGAAGGTAAAACAATAGGCAATGATATGGATCTGTCCTGTTTTAATGAACTTGGGCAGGTAACGGTCTATGAGACGACCCAGGAATATGAGGTAGCACAAAGGGTAAAAGATGCAGATATTGTAATAATGAATAAAGTCCCTATGAATAGGGGGAATCTTAACAACGCCACAAATCTGAAAATGATTGCAGTAACAGCAACCGGTTATAATGTGCTGGATAAGGAGTATCTGGATTCCAGAAATATAACAGTAGCCAATGTGGCGGGATACTCTACAAATGCAGTTGCTCAACATACAATTGCCATGGCGTTGTTTTTATTACATAAATTAAGTTATTATGATCAATATGTAAAAAGCGGGGAATATGTGAAAAGTGAACTGTTTACCCATTTTGGGGAGCAGATTTATGAACTGGAAGGCAAGAACTGGGGGATTATCGGATTGGGGGCAATCGGCAGAAGAACTGCCAGAATAGCGGACGCCCTTGGCTGTCATATTATTTATTACTCCACTTCCGGTAGAAATAAGGATGCTGTTTATGAGCAGGTAGAATTTGATTCCCTGCTGCAGAGATCTGATATTATCTCCGTGCACGCACCGCTTAACAAGGACACAGAGAATCTACTGAATTTACAGGCATTTGAAAAAATGAAAAAGACAGCAATTCTGTTAAATGTAGCAAGGGGACCTATTGTAAATGAAAAAGATCTTGCAAAAGCATTAAAGGAGGGGATGATTGGAGGCGCCGGGCTGGATGTCCTGACAGAAGAGCCCATGGATAGGGACAATCCGCTGCTTGATATCCAGGATAGCAGGAAATTACTTATAACTCCGCATATTGGGTGGATCAGCAGGGAGGCAAGAGAGAGGCTGATGAACGAGGTTTATTTAAATATTAAAGCATTTCAGAGCGGAGAGAAGCGGAATGTGGTTTGATTTTAAATATATAAGATAAGGTTTGCTTTAGTTTGTTGATGTTTAATTTGGTTCACTGTTATTAACATATGTTTTCTGTGATCATATCGACAATTAATCATTACAAAACCAGCGATTTATGATAAAATAAACGAAAAGAGATTTGCACAGACCAGAAATGTTAAGATCAAAGTAATGCAGCATACCAGGAACGATATGGAACTGGAATGTATGCTGATTCAACTTGACCGCAGACAGATAGATCAACTAAAATCCAGGTGATTATTGATCAGTATTTGGAGTTATTATGTAAGAATCAAATGGATAAGCTATACAAAAAGCTATGATTTACCGTGGAGGATGTGTTGGAGGCTTTGAAGGTAATCAAGTTATTAAACCCAAAACTGGGAAACAGCTTCTATACCGGTGTAACGCTGTCATATATTATTCCGGATATAACAGTGGTTAAATTAAGTGGATATTACGAAATTTTTCTATACGAATACATGTACCACAAGAGTCTTCATAAATACTTCCTATAGTCAACTGCTGAAAAAAGAAACAGATCAGGAAACAAAGGACTATGTTAAGTCAAAATTAAAATAGGCAGAATGGATTAGAGAATGTATTACACAACGTAATACGATTCAGGTGGTGTAGTGTATTGTCGACCTTCAGGAGGATTTTTTTGCCTGTGGCAAAGGGCTAAAAGCTAGCGGCAGAAGACAAGACAAAACCATTCAGTAACCAGATGATTAAAGATATGCTGGTGGCAGTGAGATTAAAGATTTCCCGGAGAATGGTTCCGGGATGCTTGTGGTAGAAAAAATTTTGTTATAATTTAAATTATTAATCAATTGATTCTAAAGACAAGGGAGAAGAGATTATGAAAAAAAATATTGTACTTTTATGGTTATTTTTAGCATATTTAATGTTATGTGGACTAACTGTAACAGCAAAAGAAAGTTCAGAAAGCACTTGGGTATATCATTTAAGATATGATTATGATTCCGGTAAGACGATAATCGAAAATCTTGACTGGAAAAATACAGATAAAATTCCCCTCAATATAAATATTCCAAAAAGTATTGATGGGTATGAGGTAAAATCTTTAAGCAATTTATTTTATAAAAAGATATCTGATAAGGTACAAAGCATAAATATAGATGCTGAAATTGATATCCTTCCAGCAAATGCTTTTAAAGATAAAAAAAATTTGGTTTCTGTTCAGCTTCCTGACACTATTACTGCAATAGAAAATGGAGCATTTAATAATTGTCAAAGTCTTGTTTCAATAAATCTTCCTAATAGATTAATCTCTTTAGGTATATATGCTTTTAGCAATTGTAAAGCACTAAATAAAATAAAAATCCCTGTTGGTGTTCAGTCTATTCAAGAATATACATTTGAAAATTGTAAATCACTTACAGCAGTTGATTTGTCAAATGTGATAAATATAGAAACTGCTTCTTTTGCAGGATGTGAATCTTTGACAGAAATGACATTTCCAGTTACTGTAAAAACATTAAAAGATTACGCATTTGCTGATTGTATAAAACTGAAGAAGGTAATTACTTATGATGATATAATTATTGGAAAGTCATTTCTACGTTGTGCACCGAAGTTAGTTTTTTATGGTAAAACTGGTAGTAATACTGAGATGTTTTGTAAAGCTAATAGCTTTAAGTTTATATCTAATGGTTTGAAAAAGTTTAAAGTTGAGTTTTTTTCTGGATATGAATTAGTAGGCACACAATATGTAGAATATGGGAAGAATGCTTCACCACCAGCAATAAAAAAGAATGGTTACATAGGTTTATGGGGTAATGAATTAAACAATATAAAAAAAGATTGTTCAATTTATGTGAAGTGGGTAAACTCTTTTATCTACGGCAACTATCGTTATATTATACATCAGGGAAATGAAGTTACGTTAGCAGGTGTTGTTAATCCTAAAATATCTAAAGTAGTTATTCCTGATAAAGTTCATTATAACAATACGACCTTTTTAGTAATAAGAATTAAAAATAAAGTATTTAAAAATAATAATTTCATAAAATCGCTTAATATAGGAAATAATATTAAGCAAATAGATTGGGAAGCGTTTTATAAGTGTAAAAATTTATCAAATATTAAATTTGGAAATAGTATAGAGAATATTAATAAGTCAGCTTTTGAAGGATGTATTAATATAAAATCATTGAAGTTTCCAAAATCACTTAAGTCTGTAGGAGACAAAGCATTTGCGGGCAATAAAAAATTAAAATCAGCTAAATTGAATGATAATTTATATGCTATTGGAAATTATATGTTTAAAGATTGTACAGCACTTGAAAAGGTCACTACTGGTAAAAAATTAAAAGCTATATATCCTGGTGCATTTTTAAATTGTAAAAAATTAAGAAGTATTACAGTTCCATCATATGTTTATATAATCTCAGATAAAGCATTTAAAAATTGTAAGAGTTTAAAAAAAATAGTGGTTAAAACAATAAAATTGGATAAGGTTGGTGTGGATGCTCTAAAAAATATAAATAACAGAGCAGTTATTACTGTTCCAAAAAGTAAGTTTAAAGCATATAATATACTTTTCAAATACAAGGGACAAAGAGATACTGTTAAAATTAAATATTTATAGTTTTAATGTTAAAAACGGGAACTTTTTTGGTTCCCGTTTTTAAATATATATGAATTATAGCCCAGATACCATATCTGGGCTATATTCAATATGGCTTTAGCCAGTTGAGCTGGGGTGAGTTTCTCAACAGAGAAAGGAACCCCTGTGAAACAGAAATCCACCTGCTATGCGGGTGGTGTGGCAACTGCTTATAGTAAAAAATCACCTTTCCGTTATAATAAGGTTGTTCAAGCCGCAATTACGAAAGGAAAGGTGATTTTATGGCCAATAAGGCAAACAGTTTATCCCACACGAAGTGGATGTGTAAGTATCACATAGTATTCACACCAAAGTATAGGAGAAAAATCATATACAATCAGTATAAAGAGAGTGTACGGGATATATTGAAACAACTATGTGGATACAAAGGCGTAGAAATATTGGAAGGACATCTGATGCCCAATCATATTCATATGCTGGTGAGCATACCGCTTAAAATAAGTGTATCACAATTTATGGGATACCTCAAAGGAAAAAGTGCGCTAATGATATTCGATAAGCACGCAAATTTAAAATATAAATTTGGAAACAGACATTTCTGGGCAGAGGGATAAATTAAGTATAAAAGAATATGAGGACCCCTTTAAGGGTTAGCCGGTAGTACGACTACCCTTTCAAGGGTGGCGACGAGTCAAGGGCGATGCGGCTTGAACGAATGTGAAAGCCAGCGTCTTTAGGCGCTGGCCGGTAACAGAGGCTTATAGCCTCAGAACAAACCACCCGTTGACGGGTGGTTATGATTGATAAATATAGTTGTCAATGAATTGTAATTAACCTGTTTTAAAATAAAATGTTTATACACACTATTCCTCAATAACATGAATCTCCAAATAATCAAAATCAATCGTTTCAATAAAATTATCCTGATTAAACCGGGCTTTATCATGGCGTTTGAACGCTGCTACTGTTGCGTCCAGCCAGAGCGGTTTACCCAAATCAAATTCATAACAGGCGGCATCCAGGGCATTAAATATTTTATGGGTTCTGGTTTCGCCGGTGTCATCACAGATCACGGTATCCCGCAGCAT
The DNA here is from genome assembly GCF_034124845.1 of Robinsoniella sp. NCBI lineage: Bacteria > Bacillati > Bacillota > Clostridia > Lachnospirales > Lachnospiraceae > Robinsoniella > Robinsoniella sp. Next base: position 1,395 of record NZ_JAWYAJ010000392.1, on the reverse strand, counting down.
TTTATTATCTTTAAATATTTTAAACCATATTCGCATCATATAAAAGTGTTTCCTTTCTCGCTGTGCCCGTTAATCATTAAAATAATCATAGATTAGTGAGGACAGGCTGTTAATGTGATTTACAGCTGAATTGGTGGCAGCCAGGTCGGTGGACATAATGCATAGTATGTAATCACAGGCGTTGGAATATACAATGGCAGCATCATTTTCCGAGTTGCTGACCTCGCCTGTCTTATTTGCACTTGTCACGTTTTCCGGGAGTCCCGCGGGTATTTTATAAGTAATTTCCTGATTTAACAGCAGTTCTTCCATGCTTCTTGAAGCAAGGTGGGAGACCAGTTTTCCTTTGTAGATTTTTTCTAAAAGCTTTCCGCAGTCGGCTGGAGAGGTCTGGTTCACCGCATTTTCTACCCAGAGACTGGGATCAGCAAGTCCATTTACCTGTTTGGTATTTTTAAACCCGTTCTTCTGGATAAATTCATTTACCATCTTCATGCCTTCGCTGTGATCTTTGGTGGGTGACAGGGATCGTACCAGTTCATTGGAAGATTCATTGTCACTTACGGTAATCATATCGTTTAACAGACGGTCGATGGTTTCGGTTTTTTCAAGAGTTCCATCTGCAATATGCTGGTATACTGTTCCCATGATGTAAAGCTTAATCAGGCTGGCTGATTCCATGGGATGCTCATTAATGCTGATCACTTCTCCCGTTTTTAAATTTTTCAGGTAAAGCCCCCAGTCTCCTGCAAAGCTGCCAAGCATACTGGTAAGTGTTGCTTCAAATTCTTCCCAGGTCTGCTTTATGGGCAGCTTCTTATGAAGATATAAGGGTGTCAGCCCCGCTTCTTTTCCTACCCGCAGATCAAAAGTCTGGGGAATGGATTTTTTGGAAGGTTCTTCGCTGTATCGGAGAAGATAACTTTCCGGGGAGACAAGGGTTGTTTCAGACTCGGTACTGGATGGTTCTGTTTCCGGAGATGAATTGATAACGGCGGAATCTTTTTTGCTATAAATCTGATATTTGGAATCTGCTGTGGCTTCTTCTGTGGAAACTTTATAGTACTGTGATTCGGATTCATCTTTTGTTGCGGATAGAGTTTCGCTGGTATATTCTACGGCAGAGCCTTTTTCTGTTAAATCATATTCACTGAGTTCAGAGTCCAAGATATCATCGTCTGTATCGTTTGTTTCGTTAGTATCAATGCCGAAATTATCTTCCTGGCTCAAACGCAGTTCCTGCAGCTCGGTAATCTTTTCCGTAATCTGGTCATATATGTGAAGTTCTAAGGTATTTGTTTTCCCATTTTCGCCGGTGGAGAATTCTGAAAAACCGGATGAACTGTCGTTTGTCAGGGACAGAGCGTCCGATTCCTGACCGGAAGCAACCGTGTA
>NZ_JAWYAJ010000391.1:2999-7554 GCF_034124845.1 Robinsoniella sp. | reverse complement strand
CAGTATTCTGTTATGCTGCTGCTTGCGATGAGTAACCAATAATAAAATGATCGTTGCACTAAACAAAATCAAAAACTGAATTGAAATAAATACCATAATTAATTAACCTCACAAGCAATCAGATTTGCATTACACAGCGCATCGTACAGTTCTTCTGCAAGAATCCGATGCCCTGTCCTGTTCAGATGTCCTTCTCCCATAGAAGTGTTGCTGAATCCATAGGGGACATCGTACTGTTTCTCATAGTAATCCTGAAACGCAGCTCCGGTATCAATAATCTGAATATCCTGCTTACTGCATGCCTGCTGAAAATACCGGTAGGTATCCTCATAGGTTACTTCCATCTGATCACCGCTTATTTTTACAATGGGATGGTATAATATGAAAATCTTTCCCTGGTATACCTGCTTCATCTCTATAAAGATCTGATCCAGGATCTCTTGATAGCGCTCCATGCCGCTATCTTTGGCTGGTAGCTCATCCATCCCGGTTAGCGGCTGAGCATCTTGTTCCCAGCTGCCAAATGCACCGCTAAAATCAATCTTGAAGTCTGCAAACTGTTTCTGCTGTAATAAGTTCAGCAGTGGCATATTTTCCTTTACCTTCATTGCAAGCTTCTGTATCCCGGATATTTTTTCTGCTATCACCGAACCATTTTGATCCGGTTTGTAAGGAACCTGTTTGAGACAGTCTTTTAATATATCAACATCACAATCAGTATTGAAAACTTCCAGTACAACACCATTTGCCCGGGGAAATTCCTTCACAGCAGCTGAAAAATGTCTCAAAAGATCCGGCAGATAGTGGCCGTCAGTCCCGATATTATAGATATACTCCTTGGGTTCTGACGTAACTTTCCGGTTCACCAGTTCTGTATATCTCTCGTCAACCGGAACTTCTTTTCCCTGTGTATGGGAAGATCCCATCACCAGAATATAGTTGTCCTCCGCTATCGGGTACCGGTTAATATATCCGTTTTCATCCACTTTTCCGGCTCCATAGCCTTCGTAAGCATTGGAATAACGGGATCCGGGATCCCAGATTGCACCGGTCGCCGCTTCCGACCTGCTAATCCATCCTGGTTGATGAAAGTAGATAAATATCAATAAATTTACAAAGCAAAAAGAAATCGCGATGGCAGCTATCCAGGCAGCTAAGGTTTTGACAGTTCTTTTCATCTTAATATCCTTTCCTATCTGTACACCCGCTCCCACTGATGTACCGTAATACTAATCATTTTGCAGCACCCCAAGAACCAGATACCTGTAATCACTTCCCATGCCATGACAGGTTGAAAGCGTAAGAATTTTATCAGTTGGCAGAATAGAAATATCCCTGTCCACATTACTTCTCATATTGCGGATATTCATGATTTCCCGAATAAACGGAAGAATAGAATCCTCACCGGAGAAATCATAACTTTGCATGATATGACGGTTGTCAAACAGTACTGCAGCAAATATCCGATAAGTCAGTTTCTTGTCTTTCAAGTAAATATAAAGATCCCGGTTTGCATCAAAAAAACTCTTATCTTCATAAAGATGTAGTTCACCAAACATGTCCCCATTTTTCATGTTGTGTCCGTATAAAACAGTTACCGGATCCGTGAAATCTCTGCGGTTGTAATCTTCACTGAATATAGAGCCCTCTATATTGGAACTTCCATCCGGTGTCTTGTCCAGATAATAGAGATTGTCATCCTCCCGCTGGACAACCGGATAATTTACTTTTGTCCCGGGAATTTCTATCCAGCCATAGACATCCGGCATATCCTTTTGAATTTCAGCAATATTTACCGGGAGTTCTGCTGAGTAATCTGCTTGTTTTTTTGATAACCCGTCTCTTAGCTGGTCTGTTGATTTTTCCGTGGATGATTCATCCCCCATATCAGACTGATTAAAATCTTTCCCGCTCCGGCTTTCGGATACATCCTCCCCTGTCACATCCTCAGATCCCGCCGTCTGCTCATACAGTTTTGCAGCTTCCAGTTTCTGCTTTTCCCTGTTCACCACAAAGCAGATACATATTCCAGCCATTAAAAATGCAGCTATTCCCACAATAATCCAGTTCCCGGCACTTTTGTTCCTTTTATTCAACTTCCATCACCGCCGCTGTTCTTAGTATCTGTTCCTGCCTCTTCGTAGAAATTATCAAGAATCAGGTTGTATAGCTGGTCCTGGTCAACATGAAATTCTTCATAATAAGTACCTTTTTTTGTCGTTCCGGGAAGCATTTGTATATCATCTCCGCGAAAATCCGTGTCCAGCATCAGGGTCGCCAGATATACCGCATGATCAAGTCCCAGGTTTGTCACCATATTTTTAGACAATTCCTGATAAAGCTGGATTGGCAGTGAAGGTTCTTTTCTGATCTGTTCTTTGGCTGCATTTAAAAAAGACAATACATATGTTTTCTGTCTCTGCATCCTCATCCCATTGCCGCCGTTTTTGGTTATATCCCGCCTTTGGATAAATTTCATCGCCTGCTCTCCGGTCAAGGTAATTTTTGCCCCTTTTTGAAACGCCGGATCATCATATTTCATGTCTTCCGGAATAGTGACCGTAACACCCCCAACCGCATCATTCAGCTTTGAAACTGCTTCCAGATTAATCGCTGCGTATCCGTGAACCGGCAGATTATACATTAATTTAGATACCGCTTCTTTCATCATTTCACAGCTCCTTTGGGAACCATCCCCATATGCATAAGCAAGAGCTAAATGATTCTCTTCTTCTCCGATGTAATTACCTTCATAATCATAATTTTTAATTGCAGTCATGGTGTCTCTGGATATACCGAATATTTTCATCTTCCGGGTATCGGGGTTCAGGGAGATTAGAAAAATAGCGTCCGCTTGTCCTCCCTTGCCGGATATCTCCGGTACGGTTTCAATCTCTTCCGTGCGCTTGTCAATGCCCATGCATAAGATATTAATTATATTTTCTTCATAACGGTATGCTTTTCCATTATGATAATACAGGAAAGGATCATATGTTTCCTCATCACTTTCATTTTTAACACCATTTCCATGATCCCCTTCACTTTCTTTTTCCAGTGTGGGTGCCTTGGCTTCCGCATTCTTTTGCATCAAACTGTTCTTGCCCATCACACGGTATACATGATAGGCTCCAAACCCGCTCATTCCGGTAAACACACATAAGGTAAAGCATATCAGCAAAATCCGAATTGCTATTTTAATTTTCCTGCCTTTCGAAAAACCATAGCGGTAGAACATCTCCAGTCCATATCCCATAAATCCACCCAGAGTATTACACACCAGATCATCTATATCAAATATGCCTGTCCTTGTTTTCAGCTGCACCGTTTCAATGAAAAGACTGCAGAGAGGGATCAGCAGCAGCAAAAGGTACTTTCTCTTCTCTTGAATGCGGACCAGCTGAAGAAAAATTCCCACCGGTACAAACAAAAGGAAATTGCTGAAAATCCTAACCACCGCCCGATTAAGATAACCGGCACGAAGTACTTCATCAAATAGCTTCAGATTTAACTTCGCTTCCTCCATCGGTTCTCTTGTAAAAAAAGTAATGCTGAGTATGATACCCAGATACAAAAGCAACATACTGATCACAGAGATATTCCGAACTATTTTTTTAACCGGTTCTCCGGTTTGTACATGGGCAATGGCAAAGTAAACGATGATGCACAGCATAACCGCAGAAAATACCATGATCATAAAAGAAAACGGAACTTTTTCTAATTCACCGGACATCGTTTCCAACGCTTTACTGAAATTAATGATTGCTTTCATAGCATCCTAACCTTTCGTATCCGATACATTCTGTTTATAATATCGATAAGATTTCCCATAATAATAATTGTGATATCCGTATTTTAAAAATCCTGCCTCTACGTAGTTTAAGACGTAGCCCACTAGTTTGAGCTCTGCACCCGCAAGCATTTCCATACCTTCCCGCACATAGCGTTCCTCTACATAATCCTGTCTCACCAGATAAATTCCGGCATCTGCATACTCCGAAATAATGGATGCATCAGTAAAAAACGAAACCGGCGGGGTATCAATCACAACGTAATCATATTTGTGGCTAAGTAAATCCAGAATGTCCCTTAAACGTGGATTGGATAGTACATTCGTTGTGTCTTCCCTGGCTTTTCCTGCACACAAAACCATAATATTTTCCCTGTATTTTTGAATTGCCTGGTCTAACTCCAGTTTTTGATCCAGGACTTCCGGAAGGCCTCCCTGGCTGTTCTCTATTCCCAGCATCGTACCAATAGAAGGATGCCTCAGATCACAGTCCACCAGAATTACATTTTTCCCTTCATCAGCCATCGCCTGTGCAAGATTTACAGCAAACGTGGTCTTGCCTTCACTGGGCAGTGAACTGGTAATCAAAAGGGTCTTGGCTGTCTCCTCTTTCAAGTGCTTTGCAGTTCGGGAATATATAGTTCTGACAGCCTGTCGGAAATCATAGGGTACCCGCTTGTCGGAAATCATAATGTGGCGTACTTCTTTTCCTGTGCGCTTTTTATCTTTCACTTTAGGGATATAAGCCAGACAGTCCAGATTCACGAT
>NZ_JAWYAJ010000391.1:0-2989 GCF_034124845.1 Robinsoniella sp. | reverse complement strand
TTTTCATATCCGACTCCCTGCGGATCGTTTTTCTAGTAAGGGCATAAATCCCCAGTATCAAAAAAACACCGCATCCGCCTGCTATAATGCCCATAAGTATGTATTTGATCTGCGGATATGGATTTACCGCTTTTTCAGAAGCCGCTGTATAATCAATAACACTGAGTTCTACCGTTCCTACATTTTTAGATGCATATTCCGGATATGCCTCCTGAAAGGCATCCATCATTCCATTTGCCTGGTGATAATCCCCGGAAGTGATTGTTACATTGAGCATATTCGAGGAACTGGTATTATACATGCGGATACTTCCCGGGAGTTTATCCTCCTGGGTTATCTGCATATACTGCTTCATATCGGCTGATAAACCGGTATTTGCCAGAATATCCGGAAAGGATTGGCTCAGCCGCCCGGTAATCATAACATCTGTTGCCGCATCTCCTGTCTTCGTCACCACATAAGTAAGCTTCGCCTGGTACAAAGGGGTATATTTTAAAGTCTTTAGGGCAAATATCCCGCCTGATATAAAAAGGAAAAGAAGAAGTAGCTGGATCTTATAACGCTTGAAACCATTCAGCATATTATCTATAAAGTTTCTTATGTCCAGGACTTTCTCGTCATCATATATGATGTCTATTTTGTCATTGTATAACTGCATGTTAATTCCTCACCTTCACATCATGGTTATGAACCGGACCTCTGTCATATCTTCCATAATACTTCTTATATCCGTAAATCTTTGCTCCCGCTTTGCCTACAACTCTGGAACATACCGCATTCAATACAAACCCGGTGACTTCTGTGCCCCCCCGCTCTAACAAATCAATAATGTCATTTACATTTCTTGCCTTTGCCATGTTCTGCCGGATCACCAGAATTGTCTGAGGAATATAGGCCGCCAGTACTTCCACATCCCGAATAATACCAGCCGGGGGAACATCCAGTATAATATAGTCCATCTCTTCTTCTGCCTTCGCCAGCAATTCTTTTGCTTTCTCATTTTTAAGCAGAATATCGCTCTCCATAATTGTTTTCGTGGAAAAACAATAGTTTACCAAGCCGTTTTTCTCCCGGAAAATAATATCATCGTAAGAAGCTTTTCCCTCCAGATATGCGTTGATATCCCTTTCTTTCGGGATTTCCCGGTCTAAGATCCGGTACAACGCCGGCTTCTTCATATCTGCATCTATGAGAAGCACTTTTTTTCCCCTGGACGCCAGCTTAAGTGCCAGGTTTGCAGCGATGGTAGATTTCCCTTCGTTCTCCATAACACTGGTAACCATAAAAGTTTTGTCGCCGCTCTTTTCCAGCTTGCGCAGAAGCATCGTTGACGTTTTGCTCATCTCTTCGGAATAAGTAAAGCTGACGGTAGGATTCGAGAGTAAAATACTCTTTTTGGTATATTTATTTTCAAAGTGTATCTCTCCCAGAAAATCAGCATCTATCAGTTTCTTTGCCTGTATGGCATTCTGTATTTTACCGCTGAAAATGCTGGCTACACTCATCATACTCATTTCGACTATGGCAAACAGAATGAAAACCGTTATGGCAAGAGCCATGGCATTGTTCGGCTCACAGGTAATCTTAGATGCCAGAGGGGAACCGATTTTCTCCATCAGATAGCCTCCTGTCAGATAAGAAGAAACCTTGGCATAATTTTTTAAAGCTGCCGACATCATTCGGAACGAATCCTCCGCGTTTAAAGCCCTGGTTTCCAGCAGAATCATGTTGGATCCTTCCACACTTTCTGCATGTATAGTTCCCGGAAGCTTGCTGCTTCCAAGTTCTTCCCGTACCCGGCTGCCCAAAACATCACTGTTCAGGGAGCTGACACATCTTCCCACTACGTTGGCTATGTTATATTCCCCTAATGAACTGAGTGTGTTATCCCTGGATATTACAACCATGTTCATTTTTGATACATACTCATTTGGTCTGAGCCGGTTCCAAATTCCAAAAAAACAAACTCCAACAGTAAATGCCAGCATCAATATGTATGGAATATTTTTCAGCAATGTCCTCCCGATTGATATATAATCAATTCCGGATTCCTTTGCTTCCTCCTGATGATTGTCATAATCCATAATTGCCTCCTATTCTACTACCACCAGAAGCTCCGCATTGCAGGTGTACTCCTGGCTGTCTGTGGTGTACGTATATACGACAGCGTAATTGCCTTTTTTTCCGGTATCAACATCAGATGTATATTTGATCCTGGATATATTGACCCATTTTCCGGACTTCTCTTTTGCTTCCGCCTCTGTGACCTCTCGCTTTTTTCCATTTTCTTTTATACCGACCATGGGACCATAATCGATGCTTAACGTCATCTGATCATATACATAATCCAGGTATTCTGCGGGGTCAAAGGTATCTCCTTTGGAAAGATATAGCACGTACTGCTTTAGCATAATCTTCGGAACAAAGTTTCTTTCCTCATAACTGTCATCATAGATTTCCACCTTCACAGGCAGCGATGAGGTATCCCCAACGCTGTTTGTCACTTGCAGCATGCAGTCGTAGATCCCTTCTTTGGGATCTTCGTCAAATTTATCTTCTCCATCGATTTTAATAAATGGACTGATATCACCATCCAGGCAGTCATCTGCTTTTACATACTGCACCAGAGAAATGTCTTCATTTTTGGAAAATCGAAGAGGGCTGCTGATGGAAAATCTGGGGCTGTGATAATCTGTATAATGTAATTTTCTTGTGACCACCCCAATATTATTGGATTGATCGAAAGCGGCATAAGATATCAAAAATTCATTATCCGCACCTGACGTGTTTTTTTCGATGCTCTCAATCAGCAGGGAATCCGTAACATCTCCATCCTGTCCATCGATGGCTTTTATTCCTTTGATCATCTCTTCGTTCCCTGCATTAATGGAAGCTGATATTTCCTCATTGTCTCAGTTAAGTTCCGGACCGGTGTTATCCCGCTTCTGCTGCATCTGATATCCCTCATATACGCCAAATCCCAGTGAAA
>NZ_JAWYAJ010000390.1:0-6508 GCF_034124845.1 Robinsoniella sp. | reverse complement strand
CCTGAGGGTTCATGTGGCAGTATGGCCATTCCGGGTCATACTGCCCGTCCTCAGACAGAACCAGTTCCGGCTCGCCGTACCGCTCCCTGATTTCTTTAAAAAATTCTCCATATCCGGTATCTCCCGTATAATATACTTTGTGGTATTCATCCTGGAGATAATATCCACTCCACAGAGTTTGATTGTTTCCCCATGGAAGCCTGCCTGAATAGTGCTGCCCCGGGGTAGCAGATATGGTAAGTCCATCGATTTCCACCTCTTCCCACCATGCCATATTGTGTATTTTTTCAGGATCCACGCCCCATTTTTCCAAATGGTTTTCCACTCCAAGAGGCACACAATAACGCTTTACCTTTTCATCTATATCCCGAATTGTCTGATAATCTAAATGATCATAATGGTCATGAGAAATCAGGAGTATATCAATTTCCGGCAATTCTTCCGCCATCATTGGTACTTCTGCCATTCGTTCTGCCCCCATAAATCCTACCGGAGAGGAATACTCGCTTAGTACCGGATCAATTAATATCGTCATGCCATGAATCTGCAAAAGGGCGGTAGAATGACCAAACCATGTGATCGTCAATTCATCCGTATCTGCCTTTGGGAGTTCTGTAATTTTACTGACCGGAATTTCACCATCCGGGGTAAGTCGTAAATTTTTATCACTGGCTTTGTCTTCTGTTGGGACGATAAGCTGAAATTCTTCCGGTGTATGAAAGGTGCCATCATAAAATGCATCGATGCGTTTTACATACTCTGCCTGCTGTTCCTTTGACGGATTTTTCCCCAATGAGGGCCAGAAGAGCAGGAACATTCCCACTGCACACGCCAATACTGCTAACGTAATCAGCAAAATAAAAATTGCTTTGCGGATTTTATTACTCATGAAATTTCCTCCTGGTTTTAATATCATCACCACCCAATCACTGCTTCTTCCCGCTTTCCCCCTCCGGGAAAATGATTTTAAATACAAAAAAGAATATTATCATGGAAACACCGCCGGTTATAAATGTCACCAGAAGATTATAGACCGCCGGTGCGACATAAGCGGAGGCTATTGGCATCCATAAGTTGTTGAACCCATTACAGATCAGGGAAATCACAACCCAGGCGAGGAAGTACCATACCGCCTGATACCATGGGTTTCCCTGGCTTTTAAAGGTAATGTTTCTCTGCAGCGGGAAATTTATACACTGGGCTAGTAAAGACCCGGCTTCATAACTGATAAAGTATCCAAGCCCTCCGCCTGTTACCACTGCACCGCTGGCATCATAGAGGACATTATAGCCCAGAAGACTCCATGTAAAGTCAACACCAAAGAGGTGCATCTCCCTGTGCGGCCACATAAACTGGGTACCGGCAAGTCCGATTCCAAGGATACCGGGCATAAATGTAAACACCAGATACTGGAATACCGTCACCATCATGCTGAATACAAAGAAATAGAAAATCTGATAGATCCACTTTGAAAGTCTGGCGTGATTTTGTGCAAAGTGATTCCATATGTATATCCATTTTTCTTTTATCTGACTCATTTCCTTTTCTCCTTCTTACCGGATAGTCTTTTTTCATATTCCCTGTTTGCCCTGGCATTGGCAGCAAATCCGCTGATTACTGTTTTGATTCCCCGAAAGAAATGGCCGTTGACAACCTCTACCAGCCCGTCCACCATATCCATACTTACCCTTCCGGCAGTCATTTTAGCTAATGCACGCAGCGGCATATTATAGATAAAGAGAATGTTCAGGTCAGGCTTGCCCTTCTCCTCACTTTTCTTTTTCAAACTGTTCAGACGGTTATACAGGAATCTGGCTAGTCCGCTTTTTGCATGATACATTTGACAGATTGCGTCATTCGATGTCAGATTACCTGTCCACTTTCCTTCCGGAATCGGATGTCCCAGAAGCGTTTCAAACTCCCGGTGGGATATCTGCTGAACAATGCCTGTATAATAATAGGGAAGCTTAACAGGATGATAGGGATATTGGGAAGTCGTTCCTTCCACTTCCAGTTCTGACTTCAGACGGATATCACTCACACTTGCTCCCACCATGATGCGATAGAATCCCGCCTCCACTTCCCAGCGGTTCGTTTTTATATTCCAGTAACGAAAGGTTTTGTCATCAAATGGAATATGTACCTCCCGGCTTTCTCCTGCTTTTAAAAATACCTTAGAGAATCCTTTTAACTCTTTTTCCGGACGGAAAACGATGGCATTTTTAAGACCCACATACATCTGGACCACTTCCGCACCGTCCATGTCTCCGCTGTTGGCAACGGTCAGTGTAACCCCCTGACTGTCAGTCCTTATGTCTGAAAAGGTAAACTCCGTATAGGACAGTCCAAAACCAAAGGGATACTGCACCCGGATTTTGTTGGTATCATAATAGCGGTATCCCACATAGATGCTCTCCCGATACTCGGCATTTCTCATGGCACTGGGAAAATGCCGGAGCGCCGGAGTATCTTCATAGCGAACGGGATAACTTTCCGCAAGTCTGCCGGATGGATTGACTTTCCCAGTGAGTATATCCAGCATGGCACCGGCACCCGCCTGACCGGAGAGGTATCCATGTAGAATCGCTTTACAATTCTTCTGCCAGGGCATCTCCACGGAGGCTCCTGCACTCAGGATTCCCACTACATTTTCATTGACCTGCATAATACACTGCAGAAGTTCAATCTGATTCTGGGGAATCCGCATATGTGTCCGGTCCAGACCTTCCGATTCACTAAGTTCATCCAATCCAAAACAATACAGCACTACATCTGCGGAAGCAGCAAGATCCAATGCCTCCTTTTTGAGTATCTCCTCTTCCTCTCCTGTACGTTTATAACCTCTTGATATGCCCATAACCTGCAGGTCATAATCACCTATAGACTTTTCAAATGTTTCCAGTAATGTTGGTTTTACCATGGATGAACCTGCCCCCTGATATCTGGGGGTAACCGCAAAGTCCCCAATTACCGCTGCCTTGCATCCCGTTTTCAAAGGAAGTATGTTATCTGCATTTTTCAGCAGCACCGCACTTTCTGCAGCCGCTTTTTTAGCAAGATTGTGGTGTTTTTTCTCGTCAAATCTATCTTTTCCGGGTTTATTTTTTTCGCTGACAGTGAGTACGGCATCCAGCAGATCATCTGCACAAACATCCAATTCTTCTATTTTCAGCCGCCCTTCTTTAACGGCTGATACAATCTGTCTGGCTGAGTCCAGTCCCGGTGCCGGCATTTCCAGATTAGACCTGGCCTTTACTCCTTCCACATGGTCATTGGAGCCTCCCCAGTCTGTAATAACAATCCCGTCAAATCCCCATTCTTCCCGCAAAATATCCTGCAGAAGATGCTGGTTTTCATTGGCATAGATTCCATTCACCTGATTATAGCTGGACATAATGGCTTTGGCTTCGCCTTCTTTTACGGCAATCTCGAATCCGGTCAGGTAAATTTCCCGGAGTGTCCGCTCATCCAGCACCGCATTCATTGCCATTCTGCGCAGCTCCTGGCTGTTGACTGCAAAGTGCTTCGGGCAGGCATAGACGCCCTGGCTTTGGATTCCCTGTATATAGGATGCAGCCATCTTCCCCGACAGATAGGGGTCTTCAGAAAAATATTCAAAGTTTCTGCCACAGAGGGGGCTGCGTTTGATATTTAAGCCCGGTCCCAGCAACACCTGCACATCCAGTACTGCTGCTTCCTCTCCCAGGGCTTCTCCAATTTTCTTACCCAAATCCACATCCCAGCTGTTAGCAATTGTAGCGGCTGTAGGAAAACAGGTAGCCGGAAGTGATTCATTTAACCCCAGATGATCTCCGGCTCCCGCCTGCTTGCGGATACCATGCGGTCCATCTGAACAGAACACAGAAGGGATATGAAGACGGGGGATATCACGGGTATCCCACTCTCCTTTCCCGCTTAGGAATGCTGCCTTTTCCTCTACTGTCATTTTTTCTATAATATCTGGATGTTTCATTTCAATCTCCTTTTTCTCAGGCCAAAGCCCCGTCTGCAGGCACCGAAGGCTCTGACATTTGGGGCAATTGCCAAAATGCTATGCCTGCATGTACTGCTTGTTACCGGCTATTCTTCTGTCTTTGTGGGAATTACGTCAATGGTAGCTTTTTTTCTCTTCTTGCTGCAGCGAACCAGAACCAGTGCCATAATACCAAGTGATACCACTGCCACAGCAGCGTCAATACCGATAAACAGCTTTGTCATTTCCGGCATCTTACCTGCATTTGGATCCTCTATCGTATAGTTTCCGCTGTTGGTAATTGTATAGAGGATATTTTTGGCAGCCTTACGCATAGCCAGCACCATAGTGGGTGAGGTATTCGTGATCTGATTCGACTCTGCCGCGAAGAATCCCAGCATCGCATCGTTTCCATTTCGGACAGCGTCATCCGTATTCTGGTACCCGTAAGAACCATTCCAGTCAGATAATACCATTCCCTGAAATCCCCATTCATCACGCAGCACATTATTTAAGAGGTTTGCATTGGCTCCTGACCACCTGTCTCCTATGAAGTTAAAGGAAGACATCACAGCCAGTGATTTACCGTTAAAATTCTTCACGCAGATTTCAAAAGGCTTCAGATAGATTTCCCTGACAGCCTGTTCATCGGAATAGGTCAGAAGCAGGCTGCAGCGGTTTGTCTCCTGCTCATTCAGGGCAAAATGCTTCAGGTAGGCATAGACTCCTTTCGCAGACATTCCATTTACGGTGTTAGATGCCATATGTCCGGACAGCACACTGTCTTCTGAATAATATTCAAAGTTACGTCCGGTGAATGCAGAACGATGAATGTTCATCGCCGGTGCGTAAGCCCCGAATATACGGCAGTCGGCATATTCAGCCCCAACGCCTTCTCCAATGCGGTATGCCAGTTCCTTATTCCAGGTCTGTGCAATGAGAAGCTGTACCGGGTAAGCAGTACCATATACCCCGATATACCAGTCATTTAATCCCGATGTGCCGTCTGAATCCAGTGTTCCTGTTTTTTTGACTGAATCCACTGCCACAGTCTGGAAGCCGCCAAGGTTTACCATATTAATCATGTCCTCCACGGAGAGTTGATCCAGCAGATCTTCCCACAGCGGATCGTCATATTCTTTCCCGGTGAGGTCTGCAGCTGTTACGCCATTGTCTGCCTCTGTTTCAGGCATCGTATCCTCTGAATTATCATATTTAGCTGAATCATAGTGGGCAACAGACTTTTCCGTAACAAAGTCTTTTGTTTCTTCATCCATTACATACAGATCCGCACCTGGTGCTGCTGTTGCTGCATTATAGTTTGCAAATCCGTCTGTACGAGACAGATAAGTGACTCTTCCTGCGGAATAATCCTGAAACTGATTCACCGCTGTGGTATGATCGGATTTGCGTCCATCTGTACCGTAATTCACATCTCTGTCAACATGAAAGGTTTCTTCATCCAGCACCGTATGGGAATCGGATCTGAGTGAGAGCGTATAATCTCCTGCTTCCAGTATGTAGCCTCCGTTTTCAACTTTCAGTCCCCGGGAATCATAAGCTGACATGTCTTCCTTGGCTATCTCAAAAGAGATTACTTCAGAACCGCCAGGCTCCAACACACCGGTTTTCCCAAATTCAATCAGATTCACAGATGACTTCTCAATTCCACCGTTCATATAGGGCGGCGTATAGTAGAGCTGTATCACTTCTTTTCCGGCACTATCCCCTGTATTAGTAACAGCAACTTCTACCGTAACTGTGTCACCATTGTCCGTAAAGTTTTGCATTTCCTGAGTAAAGGTTGTATAGCTTAATCCATATCCGAAAGGATATTGTACTCTTTCTTCATAATTAATTAGTCTCTCTTCCGCAGCAGTTTCATAGAATTTATATCCCACATAGATATTCTCCACATAGTTTACAAATGGAATCACTCCTTCATATGCTTCGTCTGCCTCAGTAAGTTCTGCTTTCAAATCTTCTACATTGTTGAATAAAAAATTTCCATAATTGTTGTATACAGGGGTGCTTTTCAGGTCATATACATAGGTATCCACTGTTTTTCCGGATGGATTCACCGACCCGTTTAAGATTTCTCCTAATGCCGCCATACCGGCTGCCCCTGTGCCAGGTGCCAGAATCACGGAACCAATGCTCTCATACTCGTCAACCCACCCCAGTTCCATGGTATTATTGGCATTGATAACCACCACAACTTTGTCGAACTCTGAGCAGACTTTTTCAATCATCGCTTCTTCTGTATTAGAAAGTTCCAGATAACTTTCACCTTCATCAAAATCATCATAGGCACCGTTATTGTCGTATTTGCCGGCAAAATAGTTATAGTTGTCATTTCCGTTTGCGATCTCGTCACGTGGGTCATAGGTACCGTCTATAACGGCTTTCATATCAAGGGGAACATCCTGCCCCTCACCGCCTGACCTTGAAAGAACAATGATTGAAGTATCCGAAAAATCTTTCGCCTTCTGCATCAAGTCATCCGTATAATAATCTTCCGTTGGCTCCGGCAGA
>NZ_JAWYAJ010000389.1:0-11734 GCF_034124845.1 Robinsoniella sp. | reverse complement strand
ACCTGGGGAAAATGGTAAAAGAGTGTGCCCATAAACAGGATGATCTGTTTATCAGAAAGGAAATGGATGTTCAATATCATTTCGACAGTGATCTGTATGCCTGGGGAGATAAGAAGTTACTGCAAAAGGCGGTAAATAACATTATCAGCAATGCTATCCACTATTCTCCCGATGGAGCCAAAATTCAGATTGAAGCATATAAAGAGGACGGGAAATTGACGGTTCGGGTGGAGAATTCCGGTGTGCATCTGGATGACGAAGCAGTTCCCCGTATATTTGAAGCATTTTACCGTGTTGAAAAATCCAGAAATAGAAATACAGGAGGAAGCGGTCTGGGGCTATATATTGTTAAAATGATTCTAGAACTACACAAAGCAGGCTATCGGATAGAAAATACCTTAACTGGTGTGGCATTTATATTCTCCATCTAAAACACATATAAAATACAAACCATCCACAAATGGATTTGTTAGGATAAAAACGTGCAAAAAATGAGAAAAAGAAATGTAAAATTATTCTAACAAACAGGAGGTTACAGTAAGATGATTCTTAAAAGGATGGCAGGAGTAGTTATGGCAGCGATGTTGTTAACAACCTTCTTAACAGGGTGTTCCACGAATGGAACCAAGCAGTCGGATGGCAGTAATGGCACGGATAAAGGGAATGCAAAAGAGGCTGCTGCTATGGGGAGGTATCTGGAAGAAGATGTTAATCTTCCGGAAGGAATTACAGATATACAGGCATTGTGTGAAATGGAAGACGGCAGCCTGCGATTAGCAGGAATGGGGGAAAAGTATTCCGGAGGTGTCTGGGAAACCAGGGATCAGGGAAAGAAGTGGGAGAAAGTATTTGATTATCCCGAAGAATTAAAGGGAAATGAAATGAAATATTTATCTTCTGTAGCCCTGTCACCAAAGGGAGGCGCAGCTGCAATCATAACTGATTATTCTAAAATAGATATGCAAAGCGGGCAGGGAGAAGTAGAGATCGGCTACTGGACAATGGATGATTCGGGAAAAGCCGCTTCCTTACCGGTGGCTATGGGAGGCAGCAAAGCAGGTGACAGTGGGTCACAAAGCGGTCAGATGGAAATACCACAGTATTTGAACAGCTGGAAATATTCACCGGACAACAAATTAGTAGGTCTGGGAATGGATGGAAAAATTCACATTGTTGATCCCGCAAACGGAGCAGTGCTGAAATCTATCGAAAACAGTAATGCTTACTTTACCAATACAGGTTTTATAGGAAATACATTGGCGGCATATGCAAGCAGCGGCGTTTATTACTATGATATGACTACAGGAAGTGCCATGGAAAAGGATGAGGTACTGAATGAGCAGCTTGGGATCAAGAATGAAAACAAAGGCATTTTGGTTGGCGGAGGTGAATCGGATGTTCTCCTGCAGGGAGGGAAAGAAGATAATATTCTTTACTATTGCAATAAACAGGGTATTTTCCGCCATGTCCTGGGTGGTAATGTATCCGAACAGCTTGTAGATGGATCATTAAATTCTATAGCGGATCCAAGTGTTTCATTCAGCAATATGGCAGCAATGAAAGACGGTACATTCTTCCTGGCTTACCGGAAAGATATGAGCAGTCATCTGGTACGGTATACATATTCCGAAGATACTCCGTCTGTTCCGGAAAAAGAAGTCAATATCTACTCATTGAATGAAAATGCAGAAGTACGGCAGGCAATTGCATTATTCCAGAAACAAAATCCGGATATTCGTGTAAATTATGAAGTTGGGCTTACCGGCGATGATGGTGTCACAGTATCCGATGCAATTCGAACTTTAAATACGAATATAATGGCTGGAAAAGGGCCGGATCTGTTTATATTAGATGGTATGTCCATTGATTCATATGAGAATAAAGGTCTGCTGGAAGATATGAGTGAAATCATAAAAAATGTCTCCAAACAGGATGGGCTCATGGAAAATATTACAAAACCATACGAAAAAGATGGTAAAACCTACGCCATACCAACCAGATTCATTGTACCGGCTATTCAGTCCGCTAAGAAGAACCTGGATGGTATGAAAGATTTAAAGACCCTTGCTGAAACTTTGGAAGGCATGAAACAGGAAAATGCAGATACGGATATATTGGGAATCACACAGCCGGAGGATTTAGTAAAACGATTGTATGATACATCTTCCAGAGAGTGGATCAAAGAAGACGGAACTTTGAAGGAAGATGAATTAAAAGAATTCTTTACCCAGCTAAAGAAAATTTATGATCTTGATAAAAAAGATGGGCAGGCAGATGAAAATAACTCTATGATTATGAATTTTGGAGGTTTTGCTCACTTGAGCGGTATCGGAGATAACTCCATTAGTTATCTTGCAAAAAGTATCATGGCAAATATCGGAAATATCAATTCTATAAATGATATTATGCAGGTACTGGCTGTTGATGGAAAGTTAAAAGACAGTGGCTATAAAACACTGGATGGCCAGGCTTCCAAAGTATTTATACCTGGTACGATGATTGGTATCAGCAGTAAGGCGGCGAACAAAGAGTCTGCAGAAAAACTGGCATCTTTCATGTTATCCAAAGATGCCCAGACCGTAAGCCAGGGAGGGGGATTCCCGGTAAATAAAGCAGCTTTTGATCATATTTTTACAGATGAAGCTGGAAATAGTGTTCCTGCAATGACGGTTTCTACTGTTAGTGAAAGTGGTGTAGATATCTCTCTGGAACTGAAATGGCCTACCGAAGAACAGGCTGCAGAATTTAAGACATTAGCAGAAGGACTGACTACACCTGCAAACACAGACAGCATTATACGGGAAGCAGTAAACAGTGCAGCAGATGACTGCCTGAATGGAACTACAAGTATCGATGAAGCGGTAAAAGCAGTTATGCAGAAAGTAAACCTTTATCTTGCAGAGTAAAACCCAAGCAGGAAGAAAGATGAATTATAGCAGCCGGTTGGATCGTTAACAATATCCAATCGGCTGCTTTTTCTGTACGGAAATATATAAGACAGATTAATAGATGAAATAACCAGCAACACCGGAAAGCACCATAACCAGAATGGGATTCCATTTCCATTTACGAAGCAGTATCAGGCAGGCTCCAAAGAGGAAACAGGCAAATAGATCAGGATGCAGTGCAGAAATATCTAATTCTGATGTTCCGCAAAAAGCGATCAGAATGATCACACCTGCGGAGGATGCAATCAGTCCGGCGGATACTGCTTTCAATCCGGTTAATACCTGTGACATATAACGATTGTTGCGGTATTTATTGAAAAAGCGGTACAGCAATATGGATATGATAAAGCCGGACAGGATACATCCGATTGTAGCGGTGACAGCTCCGGGAATGCCGGCAATTCTCAATCCCGTAAAAGTAGAGGTATTGACTGCCAAAGGGCCGGGAGTCATCTGGGAAATGGTAATAATATCAGTGAATTCCTGCAGGGTAAGCCAATGTTCCAGTTCTACTACCTGTTCCTGGATCAGAGGGATTGTAGCGTATCCCCCTCCGATGCTGAATAGCCCGATCTGCGTAAATCTATAAAAAAGCATGAGCAAAAGTTTTGTCATACAGCCACCTCTTTTCTGCGTAAAAAGCATTCCACAAGGCAGCACAGGGCACTGACTGCAATGATAAGAGCTGCGTTTATCTGCAGGAAAAAACTGGCGATAAAAGCAAGAGGAATCAGAACTGAAAAAAACAGTCTGCCTTCTTTAAAAATGCCCCGGCACATATCATAGACCAAATCTACGATCAATGCTGCCACACCTGCTTCCATTCCCTTTAAAACGGCGGATACCACCGCATTGTCACGAAATGCCTGATAACCGGCACTGATCACGGATAAGATGAGCAGTGCGGGCAGGACAGAAGCCAGTCCGCTGATAACGGCACCCTTTAGTCCGGCTGTTTTATAGCCGGCGAGCACAGAGAGATTAACGGCGATTGCACCAGGTGAGGACTGTGCGATTGCAGCCATATCCAGAAGCTCCGATTCGCTGAGCAGGTTCTTGGTTTGGACAAAATATTTCCGGATCATGGGAATGACTACATAGCCTCCTCCGAAAGTAAATGCGCTGATAAAGAAATTAATTCCAAAGAGCCAGCAGAGCAGAGGTAATTTTTTCATAAGTGAATCTCCTTTACATCATAAATTGTCAAATAATCATTTGGTAGTTTCATTATACCCTTACATGGTATATAATTAAAATAATATTATTTTATATAGAACATAAGAAATTAGTAATGAATTAGGAGGAGTATGAAATGACAATACGCCATCTTCGAATTTTTAAAATCGTCTGTGAAGAAGAAAATATAACAAAAGCAGCAAAAAAACTGTATATGACCCAGCCGGCTGTATCACATGTTATTAACGATCTGGAAGAAAAAATTGGTAATTCTCTGTTTGACCGGGTATCCAAGCGGATTTATCTGAATGAATTCGGAAAACTGTTTTTAGACAAGGCCATCCGTGTACTGGATTTGTACGATGATCTGGAAGGCGGACTAGACTCCTTAAAAGAGCAGGCTGTCTTACAAATCGGTTCCAGCATAACGATCGCTAATTTCTGGCTGCCCTCCCTGTTAAAGAGATTTGAAGCGCAATGGAAGAATACTCCTGTCCGGGTGGAAGTGGAAAGTGCCCGGGTGATTAACGAGAAGCTTTTACAAAATGAAGTGGATCTGGCACTGATAGAAGGAGTTTTTCCCAGAGATAATCTGGTCTGTATTCCCTTTTCTTCTTACCGCCTTGTAGTATTGTGCGGCAATGGACATCCTCTGGCATCAGCAGGTGAGGTGCAGATAGAAGAGCTGGCACAGCAGAAATTACTGCTAAGAGAGAAAGGAAGTGCAATACGGGATACTTTCCACAGTGCAATGACCTTACATAATCTGTCTGTGACTCCTGCCTGGACCAGTGTAAACTCCCAGGCACTGATTCAGGCAGCCAAACATAATCTGGGTGTTACCGTTATGCCCGATATACTGGTGGAAAAAGAATGTGAGAGAAATGAACTTGTGCCGCTTTCGGTAGCGGGACTTTATATGGAGAATCAAAATTATCTGGTCTATCATAAGGATAAGTTTTTGTCTGAGCCAATGCAGGGATTTTTGAAAATTCTGGAAAGTGCCTGAGGGTTCAAGCCTGTGTTCAGAAGGAGTTTAAAATTCCTGGTTCGAAACAGGAACTATTGACATTCAGGTATTAGAGCAGGTAAAATAAAGTTATTGCTTTACCCCTGCTGCATAAAAAGTTCTGCAGTACGAATACCCTATGGGAAAAGGAGACGGTGACATGAAGAAGATTGGTTTTATCGGTGTTGGAATTATGGGAAAATCAATGGTAAGGAATTTAATGAAGGCGGGATATGAAATTTCTTTCTATGCCAGAAATAAGGCAAAAACGGAAGATGTGATAGCAGAAGGAGCCGTTTATCATCCAACTATACCAGAGTGCGTAAATGGCTGTGACGCGGTGATCACAATTGTAGGCTTTCCAAAAGATGTGAGAGAAGTCTATTTTGGAAAGGATGGCATACTGGAGAATGTTTCGGAAGGAACGTATGTTATTGATATGACAACCTCAAGTCCCAAATTAGCCAAAGACATCTATGAAGAAGCCAAAAAACGCGGGATTTACGCTCTGGATGCGCCTGTTACCGGAGGAGATGTAGGTGCTAAAAATGGCACCCTGTCCATATTGGCAGGAGGGGATTTACAGGCATATGAGAAATGTCTCCCGATCTTTGAGGCAATGGGTAAGAACATTCATCTGGAAGGGAAAGCCGGAAGCGGACAGCATACCAAAATGGTGAACCAGATCATGATAGCAGGTACAATATCCGGTATCTGCGAAGCATTTGCCTATGGAAAAGAGAAGGGACTGAATATACAAACGGTTCTGGATTCCGTGGCGACAGGGGCGGCAGGAAGCAGGCAGCTGGAAATGCAGGCTGTTAAAATGCTGAAACAGGACTATGCACCGGGATTTTTTATCAAGCATTTTATTAAAGATATGAAGCTGGCAAAAGAAGAGGCTGAGGCAGACGGACTGACCTTAAGTGTGCTGAATCAGACCCTTGCGGCATACGAAGAACTGGAAAAAAGAGGGGACGGAGATCTTGGTACCCAGGCGCTCATTAAATATTTTGACTGATTAAAATAAAAGGAGAGTAGGGTTTAATTATGGCAAAAAATTACAGGCCCGGAGCAGTTATCGATTGCAGGACAACAGACAACGATAACAATAAAATGCCATCTGCAGAGAGACAGATGGCATTTTATTGTTATTTTGCCGCTTTTTGGGCAAAACTAGTATTAACCAGTTTATCATAAGGTGCACGCTGGCTGAGTTCTCCTGCATTTTCCAGAATATCCTGAAGCAGATTAAAACTGTTTTCTTCAAATACCATGTTATCTTTCCAGGTTTCCTGTTCGTGATAACGTTTTACAATGGTAGTAATGGTTGCCAGATCAGTTTCTTTAAACTGGGGTTCAATAATTTTTGCGATTTCTTCCGGTGTGTGGGAATTCACATAGTCCATACCTTTTTGCAGAGCATCGGTGAAGCCCTGGATAATTTCCGGATTCTTTTTGATGAAACTGCCTTTGGCACTGTATGCGGTGTATGGCACATAACCGGAATCCGTACCAAGAGAGGCAACTACGTGACCGCTGCCTTCTTTTTCAAGAGAAGTGGCACCAGGTTCAAATTCCACGGTAAAGTCTCCCTGGCCGCCGGAAAATGCAGCTGCGGTAGAACCGAAATCAATGCTTTGGTCGATATTTAAATCAGCTGCGGGATTGATTCCGTTTTGTTTTAAGATGTACTCGAATACCATTTCAGGCATTCCGCCTTTTCGGCCGCCAAGAACATTTTTTCCTTTCAGGTCAGTCCAGGTAAAATCAGGCATATCCTGCCTTGCAACCAGGAAGTTTCCTGCACGCTGTGTGAGCTGGGCAAAGTTTACCACATAATCTGAGGCTCCTTCGTTGTAGGCGTAAATGGTTGATTCGCTTCCCATAAATCCGATATCGGCATCCCCCGATACTACGGCGGTCATGGTTTTGTCCGCACCAAATCCTGTGACAAGTTCCAGATCAATTCCTTCTTCTGCGAAATAACCTTCCTGAATCGCCACATATTGGGGTGCATAGAAGATGGAATGTGCCACTTCATTCAGTGTAACTTTGGTGAGTGTGTCCGATTCTTTTTTACAGCCGATACAGGTCAATGCCAGAAGAACCGTAACAGCAGCCAGCAGTAAAAGCTTTTTTTTCATAACTTACCTCCAAAAGTTCTAATGCTATAAGATATGAAAAATTGCGTAAAAGTTGCAAAGAAAACCAACAAATCTAAAAGATAAATGAAAAACATTAACAAATACTAAAGAAATTATGTAAAATTAGTTGATATTATAAACAAAATCATGTTATAATAACACGAACAAAAAAGATAAAGGGAGAAAGACACATGAACGAAAAACAAAGTTTCAAGCCGTATATTCCTGCTGATAAGTCAGTTCCGGAATTTACGCCAACAGCCATCATCCTGGGTGTATTGCTGGCTGTTCTGTTCGGCGGTGCGAATGCGTATCTTGGTCTTCGTGTAGGTATGACCGTATCTGCATCAATTCCAGCAGCCGTTATCTCAATGGGCGTTATCCGCGTCATTTTGAGAAAAGACTCCGTATTGGAGAACAACATGGTACAGACAATTGGTTCTGCCGGTGAGTCTGTAGCTGCAGGAGCTATTTTCACACTGCCAGCGTTATTTTTGTGGGCAAAAGAGTGGGGAACAGCTGCACCATCTTTACTTGAAATCGCAATTATTGCATTTATCGGCGGTACATTAGGAGTTCTCTTTATGGTACCTCTTCGTAAAGCGTTAATTGTACAGGAACACGGTACACTTCCATATCCGGAAGGTATGGCATGTGCGGAAGTTCTTTTAGCTGGTGAGCAGGGTGGTGCAAAAGCCTCTACTGTATTTGCCGGTTTAGGTATCGCAGCAGCTTACAAATTTATCACAGACGGATTTAAATTATTCCCAAGTGAAGTACATTATGAAATTCCTGCTTACAAAGGAGCGGGTGTTGGTATGGACGTATTACCAGCGCTTTTAGGTGTTGGTTATATCTGCGGACCAAAGATTTCATCATATCTGTTTGCAGGTGGTGTACTTGGATGGTTTGTATTAATGCCATTAATCGTATTATTCGGTTCAAATGTTACATTGTTCCCGGCTACTATTCCAATCGCTCAGATCTATGAAGAGGGCGGATCTTTTGGTATCTGGTCTAACTACATCAAGTACATTGGTGCAGGAGCTGTAGCATGCGGCGGTATCTTAAGCTTAATCAAGTCACTGCCACTCATTATCAAAACATTTAAGGATGCTATTAAGGGATACGGAAAAGGCGCAGCTGCTAATTCCAGCATTCGTACTGACCAGGATCTTTCCATGCCGGTTATTATTATCTCTATCCTGGCACTGGCAATTGCTATCTGGCTGATCCCGATTATTCCGGTTAACTTATTCAGTGCTATTCTGATCGTAGTATTCGGATTCTTCTTTGCAACCGTATCTTCACGTATGGTTGGATTGATTGGAAGCAGTAACAACCCGGTTTCCGGTATGGCTATTGCAACTCTGTTGATTTCATCTATGGCGTTAAAAGCAACCGGACAGGTTGGACAGGGCGGAATGACAGCTGCAATCGCAATCGGTTCTGTTATCTGTATTATCGCTGCTATTGCAGGCGATACGTCACAGGATTTAAAGACAGGTTATATTTTAGGTGCCACACCTAAGAAGCAGCAGATTGGTGAGATTATCGGTGTATTAGCAGCAGCGATTGCGATCGGCGGTATCTTATATCTGTTAAATGAAGCATGGGGATATGGTTCTGCTGAACTTCCTGCACCACAGGCTACTCTGATGAAGATGGTAGTAGAAGGTGTTATGGGCGGTAACCTACCATGGAACCTGGTATTTGCCGGTGTGTTTATCGCACTGGTAGTAGAAGTATTAGGTATTCCGGTACTTCCATTTGCAGTTGGTTTATATCTGCCAATCCACTTAAGCACACCTATGATGGCTGGTGGACTTGTAAGATTATTTATTGAAAAGAAAAAGGGAATGGACGAGAAGAAGAAGAAAAATGCCATCGACGGCGGTGTTCTTTACTGTTCTGGTCTGATTGCCGGAGAAGGTTTAATTGGTATTCTTTTAGCAGTATTTGCTATTATTCCGATGTCAGGCGGATCTCTTGGAGATGCCCTTGCAAAAATCGGCGGAGGAATATTCCCGGAAAGTGTTGCTAAGATCGTTGGATTAATCTTCTTTGCACTTTTAATCTTCTCATTATTGAAGTTCTCTTTATTCTTAAAGGAAAAGAAAGCTAAGGCATAAGAATGGCAAAGAAAAACAAGAAGAATTATCTTGACTTTGTTCCAATCTGTAATCCCAAGTTTGAATGGGATCTGGATAAAAAAGGGAACGTAGTCGTTCACATGGAAAATAGAGGCTTCTACAATTGGATTGCCCAGAAAGTATTTAAAAGACCCAGATTCAGTCATATTACACTGGATAACTACGGGAGCTTTGCGTGGCAGCTGATGGATGGCAAAAAAACAGTATTTCAAATCGCAAATGAGATGAAAGAACAGTTTGGAGATAAAGCCGATCCGTTGTACGAACGTATGACGAGATTTTTTCAGACCTTGTATCAGAACAATTTTATTGGTTATGTGAGTGAAAAGAAAAAGAAAAAATAATTACAGACAGCCCGGTGTTTTAGCCGGGCTGTTTTTCTGTGAAAGACACTCACCATGATACAAAATGATCACAACGGGAAATCGGAACTTGAAATTTCCAGAGGAAACACGTATAATAACCATGTTAGAGCGTACAGAAAGATATTTTTTAATGCGCTTACGTACTCCATCCGGCGAGTTTGATTTCTGGCCGCAGGAAGTACTGGAAGCTCATAAAGCTTGATGAGCTGTTAGAAGAGAAAGAAGGTTAAGGAGATGAAATACGTATTAGATTCACATACACATACGCTGGCCAGCGGACATGCATACAGTACAATACACGAAATGGCCTACCAGGCTGCGGCAAAGGGTCTGGAACTGCTGGGCATTACCGAGCACGCGCCCAAGATGCCGGGAACCTGCCATGAGTACTACTTCATGAACCTGCGTATTTTAGAGCGCAGCATGTGTGGGATAGAAGTTTTATTCGGTGCGGAAGTTAATATTTTAGATTATGACGGTAATCTGGACATGGATGACAGCCTGCTTAAGAAAATGGATGTGGCAATTGCAAGCCTGCACACACCCTGTATCAAATCAGGAACAAGAGAAGAGAATACAAGGGCATGTCTGAATGCCATGAAGAATCCGTACATCAACATAATCGGGCATCCCGATGACAGCCGCTTCCCGCTGGACTACGAAGCACTGGTACTGGGGGCAAAAGAGCATCAGGTATTGTTAGAACTTAACAACAATTCCTTACATCCCCTTGGAGCCAGGGAAAATCCAATTCCGAATGATATCGCAATGTTGGAAATGTGTAAGAAATATCAGGTGCCTATTATCTTAGGCAGTGATGCTCACTGTGCTGCAGATGTAGGGAATCATCAGTTTATCGACCAGTTGTTTGAGTGTTTTGATTTTCCGGAAGAACTGATCGTAAATCGTTCTGTAGACGAATATAAAAAGTATATCAACCGTTATAAAAATCGATAAACTTCTTTACACTAAAGTTTTGCTGTGCTAATATATAAAGTACAACGACGAACGAATGAAGGGGTAATTTTATGAGCAAAAAAATCAGGACAGAAGCAGTAGACCAACTGTTTGAGGCTATTTTAAACTTAAAAGATAAAGAAGAATGTTATTTGTTCTTTGAAGACGTATGTACTGTTAATGAATTGCTTTCTTTATCACAGCGTTTTGAGGTGGCTAAGATGCTGAGAGAGCATAAGACTTATCTGGAAATTGCAGAAAAGACAGGGGCATCCACAGCAACCATCAGCAGGGTAAACCGATCATTGAACTATGGTAATGACGGTTATGAAATGATATTTGACCGTATGCAGGAAAAAAAGCAGTAATAATGAAAACAGGATATTAGAATATAAAACAGGCAAAGAAGCTTATTGGAAAGCACTTTGCCTGTTTTTATGATTTATTTTTTACTTTTTTCTTTTTCTGGATTTTTCTTCGGTAGTTCATCAATTAATTTTTCAATCAGCTGCTTTTTAATATATACATCAAAACTCAGCAGACAAATAAAAGAAAAGTATTTCAGGAATCCCTGATCTTCTTCATCTGCATTTTCAAAGGTCTTCTGGGAAGTATTGTATTTTTCCAAAATATCCTTAGAAATTTTATCTACCTGGCTTTTCTCCAAACTGAATACTTCCTGGTAGAGTGACTCCATATTAAAATCGGTCTCATTGTGAAAGTACTTTTCCGTAATGGGGTGGAGCAGTGTCTGAATGTCTGTGATGGATAGCACGCCTTTAAAATAATATATAAAAATCAAAACCAGCAGATGTTCTTTTGAATACTTTTTCTTCAGCGGCGGCGGAAGCAGGTCGTTTTTCGCATAATTGTTAATCATGGTCTTGGTCAGGACTTTATCATCTGTATTTCGGTTCGAATGGGCTAAGTGCGAATCCATAAATGTAGTTTCCTGGTCCATGTATAGGTCAATATTTGG
>NZ_JAWYAJ010000388.1:5805-7617 GCF_034124845.1 Robinsoniella sp. | reverse complement strand
TTTCTACACTCAGATTACCGCCCATCAACTGTACGATAGTTTGACTGATGGGAAGGCCTAATCCGGTACCTGAACTTTTGGAAACAGAGTTACCCGCCTGCTCAAATGCTGTAAAAATACGATCTAATGAATCTTCCGGGATTCCTACTCCGGTATCCCGGACTGAGAAGCGGATTCGGGCATTGGTATCGGAATGGGAAAGCTCTGCAGCGTCCAGACGAATGCTGCCCCCCGTTGGCGTAAACTTCAGCGCATTGGACATCAGGTTGGTTAACACCTGCTTCAACCGGATTACATCTCCCACAAGCCAGTCATGGGGAATCTGATAATGAAACGTACAATCCAGACCTTTTTGCTCAGCCTGGGACTGAATCATGCTTTCCAGTTCGTTCAGCATAACGGACAGGGTAAATTCCTCTTCATCCAATGTCATTTTTCCATTTTCAATCTTAGACATATCCAGAATATCATTGATCAAAGCCAGAAGATAGTGGGATGATGACTGGATTTTCTGAAGATATTCGGATACCGCGGGTGTAACTCCATCTGTCATACTGGCAAGGTTGGATAGACCTACAATGGCATTCATTGGCGTGCGGATTTCATGTGACATTTTGGAAAGAAAACCGCTTTTCGCACGATTTGCGGCTTCTGCTTTCTGCAGTTCATTTTTCATGAGTGTATTTTTCACCCTTGAACGGACAATAATCAGTAAAATGGCAACCAGCAGCAGAAGAAATACAGTGACAACCAGGATAAACGCAAATGGATTGGAATATATCAGGTTTGAAAGTGTAATATTATTATATCCCAGAGATACCATATTGCGGTTGGTGATGGTTGTTTTGTCAGTTTCTGTTAAATTGCTGATGGATTTATTTAAAATTGTCAGAAGCGTAGGAGTTACCGGCCGGGGAAGGGCAAAAGCAGCCTTCGTTTTGGTAGTATTTGTGGTCAGAATGGTGAGATTCTGGAAATTGCCGGTCTGCAGATCCCGTTCCATACCTGAAGATAATCCAAATATAAAATCGGCATCGCCGCTGTTTACTGCTTTGATTCCCGCCAGAGTTGTGGGATAAATCTTTACCTGATCGGCTTTAATCGATGAAGGAAGCGTTCTACCGTCTAAAAGAGCAGCAGTTAACCCGTCTGATGGATAGCTTACAAACTTATTCTTAACGATTATATTACTCATTGTGGAATAGGCCGCAGTAAGTGCCAGTCCTTTTTCTGCAGCTGTGGCTTCGTTATCCAGAAAGCATCCCAGCATATCTGCCTTTCCATCCTGAACAAGCTGGATGGCAGCATTGTAGTTTTCGGCAAAGACAAATTCAAAGGTAAGTCCGGAATCTTCTTCTATTTCATTTAATATTTCCGGAACAATGCCGTTGTGGTCGCTTTCATCCTCCAGGCAGTATAAGGGATGCCACTGTGAAATCGCAGCTACCCGAACCGGTTTTGCCTGATCGATAAAATCCTGCTCTTCCTGAGTAAAATTGAGCTTAGTATCGGTGAAATCAGGATAATTAATATCGTAATGCTCCTGGGCATAGTTAGGATTAGAATCCAGAATAAACCACATTGCCTGATTAAGTTCTTCTAAGATATCCTGTTTTCCGGGAGAAGTAACAATATACATTGGCTGAGCCTGAAATTCAGCCGCAATCCTAAATGTACCGTCCGCTTCCTGATCGTTACCCAGGAGCAGATCTACGTCCCCATTCTCTAAATGGTGATGCAGTTTTTCATCAACCATGTCATCATTTGTATAATACTTCAGCTTACAGGTGATCCCGTTGAGATCCAGAAACT
>NZ_JAWYAJ010000388.1:0-5795 GCF_034124845.1 Robinsoniella sp. | reverse complement strand
TATTTTATCAGTTGCTTTTTCAAATACACCGATGGTTTTTCCATTTAGTGTCTGGATATCATAGCTTCGAATGCTGGTATCATTTTTTCTTGCAAGAAGTACAGCGTGGTTGTAGCCAATGTTATAATCGGGATATTCAAACATTTTCTCAAAGCTTTTGTCATAGAACATGCCGCCCATTAGATCCAGATCTCCGGCTATGAGCTGATTCATCAAATCACCGCCATTACCCTCTACAAATTCATACTCCCAATTTGTATATTTCGAAATTTCACTTAGAAAATCGGCCACCTGTCCGGTTCGGTTACCTGCTTCATCGATCTCAGATATTCCCTTCATTATCGGATATCCGACTTTTAATACCCGGCTTTCTGAAGTATTTTCTTTGGAGATGTTCCCGGCAGAAACATAAAGTTTTGGTAATCCGGTACAGAAGAGAAGTATTAGTAACATGCAGAATGCAATGCATCGGGTTTGTTGTTTCATAGTATTTTCCTTCCATGCAAATTTATTTTCATGAATTATATCTGAATTGTAAAAAGCTTGTGTAAAGCAGACTCTGAATTATACCTATTTTATTCCTATTATATAATTAATCAAATAGAATAACAAGTCTGAATGCTCTAAAAAGCAAAAGAGATTGCTTCTGGACGATTTTACAGTTTTTCGAACGAACGCCTCTATATTTATTTGAATAAATCTTCTATGATTAAAATATCTATAAAAAATACGGAGGTATCGGAGAATGAAACAAATGACGTTTGCACTGTATTTTGCTAACAGGGGATTTTTCCCGGAAACATTAATTGCCGGAGCCAGAAAGGAAATGGCAGAGGCTGTCACAAACGCAGGATATCAGTATCTGATTCCGGAGGAAGAGATGACCAGATATGGAGCGGTAGAAACCAGGGCAGAGGGGAAACGCTATGCAGCCTGGCTGAAAAGCCATGAAGGAGAGTATGACGGCGTAATTATGTGTCTGCCAAATTTTGGGGATGAAAATGGAGGAGTTGCCGCAGTACAGGATGCGGGAGTTCCTGTACTGCTCCATGCTTACCCGGATGAGATCGGGAAGATGGATTTTGAGCACAGGAGAGATTCCTATTGCGGAAAGTTCAGCTTTGCGGATGTATTCCATCAATATGGGATTCCGTTTACCATGCTGGAACCCCATGTAGTACATCCGCTGTCGGAAACATTTGCAGACAATCTGAGGGATTTTGCCGGTATCTGCAGGGTTGTAAATGGAATGAAACGTTTTTCGGTAGGAGCCTTCGGTGCCCGGACAAGCAAGTTTAAAACGGTGCGCTATGATGAGATTACCCTTCAAAAATATGGAATCACGGTGGAGACTTTTGATCTGTCCGAATTGATTAATAAAGTTCAGAATATGGAGGACAGCGACAGCCGGGTTCTTAGGAAGGTGAAACGCCTGGTGGATTACACGGATTTCAGCTGTGTGCCGGCCGATAAAACTAACGTACTTGCAAAGGTGAGCGTTGTAATAGATGAATATATTGCCGCTTATGACCTGGACTGCATTACCCTGCGCTGCTGGGATGAGATGCATGAAATCCTTGGGATTGCACCCTGCGTACTGCTGAGTGAACTAAACGACAGAGGCATTGTGGCATCCTGTGAGATTGATCTCTGTTCCGCCATTAACATGTATGCGATGCAGCTTGCATCCGGTAAGCCCACAACGGTTTTGGACTGGAATAATAATTATACGGAAGATCCGGATAAGGTGATTCTGTTCCACTGCGGTCCGGTTGCACAGACTCTGATGACAGAAAAAGGTACCGTAACCGATCATAAGATGTTTGCCAAAGGAAACCCCGGCTGCGGATGGGGGAGCAACGAGGGAAGGATCAAAGCATTTCCCATGACCTATTCCAACTGTAAGACGGAGGATGGGAAGCTCACGGTGTATGCAGGAGAAGGAAAATTTACGGAAGATCCCATAGAAGAGGGGTATTTTGGCTGCGGAGGAGTAGCGGTTATTGACAGTCTCCAGCCCAAATTAATCCAGCTTGGGCAAAATGGGTTCCGCCACCATACCGCTGTGGGGATGGGACATTTAAAGAAGGTATTAAAGGAAGCGTTTACCTATTATCTGGGGTATGACTGGATGGATATTTAGATTGGAGGAATGATGATGGCAATTGGGGGACTGGATATAGGAACAACAGGGTGTAAGCTCACAGTATACGATAACCAGGGAACATACATATATAAAGCTTACCGGGATTATCCCTCATCCAGAGGGGGAAAGGAACAGGAAATAGACGCAAAATCCATATGGAATTCGGTACGGGAGGTGATCCGGGAGGCAGCAGAACAGAATCCGGATATTCAGGGAATCGGCGTGACCAGTTTTGGGGAGACCTTTGTACTGTTAGATGAAAAGGATAATCCCCTGGCACCATCCATGCTCTATACAGATCCCAGAGGAGATGAGGAATGCAGGGAGCTTGTGGAGAAGCTTGGAGAGAAACACATAGCCCAGATTACCGGGCTGAAGCCTCATTGTATGTACAGTATTGCGAAACTCATGTGGATGCAGAGACACCGTCCGGATATTTATAACAGGGCTTCCAGAATTCTGCTCATGGAGGATTATGTAATTTACATGTTGACAGGCATCACGCAGATCGACTACTCAATAGCATCCCGGACCATGGCATTTGATATAAGGAAATTATGCTGGAGCAGGGAAATATTAGAGGCAGCCGGGATTGATGAAAAGCTGCTGTCCAAAACAGTTCCCACCGGAACGGCAGCTGGCTGTATCAAAGCTGCGGTGGCAGCAAAACTGGGACTTAAAGAGAAGACATTGATCGTATCTGTCAGTCATGATCAGGTGGCGGCGGCAATCGGTGCCAGCGTCTTCGGTGATGCTGTCGCAGTTGACGGTGCAGGTACCGTAGAGTGCATTACCCCTGTTTTTACCGGGATACCGGAAAATGATGTGCTGTACCAGGGAAGTTATGCAATTGTACCTTATGTAATTCCAGGGAAATATCTCTGCTATGCGTTCTCCTTTACCGGAGGAGCGTTGGTAAAATGGTATATTGACAATCTTGCAAAATATGAGAAATATCTGGCGGAACAGGAAAATAAGTCTGTCTACGAAGTATTGGAAAGCAATATGATAGACGAACCCACAGGGATCCTGGTGCTTCCTCATTTTGCAGGTGCAGCCACACCTTACATGGATACCGGATCCAGGGGAGCAATCACAGGTCTTACTGCCGCAAATCATGTATCTGACCTGTACCGGGCGATGCTGGAAGGGGTAGTCTATGAGATGCGGCTGAATATGGAGGAACTTTGGAAGGCAGGAATCGAAATTAAAAAACTAAAAGCCGTGGGCGGCGGGGCAAATTCCAGGATCTGGTTGCAGATGAAAGCGGATATCTTAGGGGTTCCCGTGGTATCCCTGGGCTCCAGTGAAGCGGGAGCAGCCGGAAGTGCCATGCTGACGGGAATTGCCTGTAACATCTTTGAGAATCTGGAATCAGCAGCAGACAAAATGGTAAAGGAATTAGAGACCTATTATCCCCGGCAGGAGCAAAGAGAAGCTTATGAACCATATTATATCAAATACAGACAGCTCTATCCGTCAGTCCGGCACTTGATGGGATAGCTTAATCTGGCATACAGGTAAGCTGAAACGGAGGAGTACATGGAATTAGAGAAAGACATAGGGATAAAGAAAGACACAGGGATAAAGAAAGACATAGGGATAAAGAAAGACACAGGGATAAAGAAAGACATGGACGAAAAGAAATACATAAACGAAAAGAAATACATGGACAGAAAAAAATACATCGGACACAATTCACAGATTTTGGGTGTGGAAGAATTCCGTCTCACAGGAGGCAGAGGAGACGGAATGCGCCTGTTTCAGGTGAAAAATGGAAGAGGTCTGGAGTTTACTATATCCGCAGACCGTTGCGGAGACATCGCAAGGCTGTCATTTCGCGGGGATAATTTCGGCTACTTTTCTCCAGCCGGATATGTGGCGCCGTCCTATTATGACGACAAAGAAGATGGATTTCTAAAATCATTTACGGCTGGATTCCTGACCACCTGCGGACTGACGGCTGTGGGAAGTCCCTGTGTGGATCAGGGTGTAAAGCTGCCACTTCACGGCAGCATATCCAACTGCCCGGCGGAGAGAGTTTCTTATGAAATAACAGAAGAGGAAATCGTCTGGAAAGCAGTTATGAATCAGGCAGGTATCTTTACGGACAAGCTGATGTTTCACCGCATGATCAGCTGTTCCCTGTCAGAGAACCGCATTACAATAAGGGATACAGTGGAGAATACCGGCTCTGAAAAAAGTCCTTTGATGCTGCTGTACCATATGAATATGGGGTATCCCCTGCTCAGCGAGAATGCCAGGCTGTATCTTCCCTCTGATCAGGTTGTTCCCAGAAATGAACATGCGGCGAAGGGGATGAACAGCTGGAATCAATTGCAGATGCCGGAGGCGGGATATGTGGAGCAGTGCTATTATCATACCTTTGGGGAAGCCGGGATGGCGGCAATTTACAACCCGGATATCAAAAAGGGTCTTGTGATCCGGTTTGACCCAAAAGTGCTCCCCTGTTTTACCCAGTGGAAGATGATGGGTGTAAAGGACTATGTATTGGGGCTGGAGCCGGGAAATTGTTATCCTGATGGCAGAGATGTGATGAGAAAAGAAGGTAAACTGAAGTTTATAGAACCGGATGAAAAAATAACATACCAGGTAGAAATCGAGATTCTGGAAAGTGATTCCGGATGGGAAAAGACAGGAGGGATATTGTGTTAGTTTCATTGAAAGAAATATTAAGGCTTGCCCAGGCAAGAAAATGTGCCATAGGTTCTTTTAACACACCGAACCTGGAGAGTATCATAGCAGTAATCAGGGGTGCGGAAGAACTGGATGTACCGGTGATTATTATGCATGCGGAAATCCATGAGGAAATGATGCCGATCTCACTGATCGGACCCATTATGATAAGATGTGCGGCAGAGTCAAAGGTGCCGGTGTGTGTTCATTTGGATCATGGCACCAGCCTGAGCTATTTATATAAGGCGCTGGATATTGGATTTACATCCATTATGTATGATGGGTCGGCATTAAGCTATGAAGAAAATGTGGCAAATACCTGTATCGCTGTGGAGATGGCAAAGCGGACAGGTGCTTCTGTGGAGGCAGAAATAGGAGTTCTCGGAAAAAGGGAGCTGGGTCTGGGACACGAATCCAGTCACGATGACCAGGCAGAAGAGGTCTATACAGATCCGGATGATGCAGGCCGTTTTGTGAGAGAGACCGGGATAGATGCACTGGCATGTTCCTTTGGTACTGCCCACGGTCTTTATTTAAAAAAGCCAAAGCTGGATATGAACGTATTAGACCGGGTACGGGCAAGGGTGGATATTCCCCTTGTTATGCATGGAGGGTCCGGCGTCAGCGAAGAAGACTATAAAACGGTGATTCAAAAAGGGATTCGGAAAGTAAATTATTATACTTATATGGCGAAAGCCGGGGGAGAGGAAGTAGAGGGGCAGTTTGGGCTTAAAAAGATGCCCCTGGTGAATGAGGGAAAAAAATACAATCTCTATTATGCGGTTGTGGAACAGGGAAAAGAAAAGCCAGTTTATTATCACGAAATTGTACAGTGGGGAATCGATGCCATGAAGGGGAATGTGAAGTCCGCTTTGGAGGTATTTAGCGGAATGATGTACTAGAGCGTGTTTGAAAATTGCTACACCTTGGTCATTTTAACCAAATTAATATT
>NZ_JAWYAJ010000387.1:0-13379 GCF_034124845.1 Robinsoniella sp. | reverse complement strand
TTGCAGGAAGGTTCTGGAGGAAAATCAATTATTGGATTTATTAGATACCGTGGTAATTTCTTCTGAAATGGGAGTAGAAAAACCCGAAAAAGAAATTTTTGAGGCGGCTTTTGAGCAAGGGAATACCTGTGCCAAAGAATCGCTGTATGTGGGAGACAATTACTATGATGATGTGTTAGGAGCCGCAAAAGTGGAAATGAATTGTGTGTTAATCAATCCTTACGGAAACGAAGGAATTGAAGAGATCTCATATGATAAGATCATTTCCGATATATCAGAAATTATAAAATTTGTAGATTAACAAATTTAGATAAGTATCATATATTCAAAATAAATACAGACAACCCGGCAAGCCTGTTTCGGGATGCCTGAAAAAGGGAGTGGATTATGAAAGAGCAGCAAATGGATAAGACAGGGAAGTATCTATATGAAAGAATTGATAACCTGTTTGAACAATTGACAGATACACAGCAGCAGGCAGCCATTTATATGAAAAAGAACTGGGAAAATATCTGTGTGATGACAGCAAAAGAGGTAGGAGAGCAGTCGAAAGTCAGTGAAGCCACCATACATCGTCTGGCAGGCAGACTGGGCTATGAAAGCTTTCTGGAAATGAAAAACAGTGTCAAAGAAAATCTGATGAAGAACCGGGCACTGGTGAATCTGGAACTGAAAAATAACACGGACCAGGAAAGCTGGCTGGAGGAATACTGGCATATGGAAGCTTCCAACCTGGCAAATACCCTCCGAATGAATGAAAAGGACAGGCTAAAGCAGGGCGCTAAAGCGATTGCAAATTGTGGAAGAGTCTGGATTATGGGCGATAAAATGGGGTTGGGGGTTTCTTCCTATCTGCATTTTGTATTGAATTACCTTCTGGGAAATGCCACACATTTAAATCTGTCTAATTATTATGAGCACATTGCTTTTATGAAAGAGGGAGATGTGTTGATTCTGGTGGGTTTTCAGCGTTATTGCAAGAGAACACTGTCTGCAGCTAACCTGGCAAAGAAAAGGGGTGTCATTATTCTGGCATTTACAGACTGCAGCCTGTCTCCATTCGCGAAAGCGGCTGATATATCCTATTATGCTGCTACAGAATCCGTTTTTTTCCTGGATTCTTATTCGTCCGTATTTACACTGGCACAGGCACTGGTAGTAAAGCTGGTAAGCCTGGACAAAATAAGAATTAAGAGTAACGTAAAAAATACAGAAAAGATCTATGAAAACTGTATGGAAAGGAACATATGAAACTGACAATCATAGGCTGCCACGGAGCATATCCCGTGAAAAATGGAGCAACTTCCGGTTATCTTCTGGAGGAAGGAGAAACCAGGGTTCTGTTGGATTGTGGGAGCGGTGTGTTATCCCGTTTACAAAATATCATAGATTTAAAGGAGTTAGACGGTGTAATTCTCACCCATTATCATCCCGATCATTGTGCAGACCTTGGGTGCCTGCAATACGCTGTGATGCTGGATGTTTTAACCGGCAGGCGCAGGAAAGGTTTTGCCGCGTGGGGACCAGGTGATGAAGAAAAGCTTTCATATGAGCAATATTGCCGGGGGTACAGTTATGAGAATCGGCCCCATTTTCAAATCGGTGAGCTGGAATTTGAGGTGCACCTGAATCAGCATGAGATTCCTTCCTATGCAATAAAGGCACGAGGTATATCAAAATGCATGTCAGAAAGTATACCAGGAGGCAAGGCAAGAGATATGTCAGAATGCAAGTGGGAATGCAAGTCGGAATGCATATCGGAATGCAAGTCAGAATGCAAGTCGGAATGCATATCGGAATGCAAATCAGGTGGTAAATCAGAGTATATCTCTGAAGGCGTACTGGTATACTCAGGCGATACCAATTATTACGATGGGCTGGCGGAGTTTGCAGGGAAGGCAGATCTGTTATTATGTGAAGCTTCACTTTACGCCCGTCAAAAAGGAGATGTCTGGGGACATATGTGTTCCACCGAGGCTGGGGAACTGGCTGCAAGGGCAGAAGTATCCGGTTTATGCCTGACGCATTTTCCCCACTATGGAGAAATTCCCGACTTAAAGTTAGAAGCAGAAAAAGTATATTATGGAAATATTATTTTGGCAGAACCGGGCATGAGCCTGTACATATGAAGCCAATTGTACAGATAGTACGTTAAAGTACGAAAGGAGTTATTATGAAAGGATTAAAGAAATTAATGGTATTTACATTAGCAGCAGTTATCACTGTATCGGCAGCGGGCTGCGGCAGTTCCCAAAGTAAGGCAGAGGCTGATAATACATCCGCTGCACAGTCAGGGCAGACTGGAGAAGCTGCACCAGAGGCGGACAGCCAGAATACAGGTACAGACAGTCAAAGTACTGACGGAGTTGCTGAGAAAACATCTGCAGCCGGAGGTACCGTGAAAGTATCGGTTGGTTCAGAGCCGGATAATTTAGATCCCATGCTTTCTTCTGCTACGGATACATCGGCAATTATGATGAATGTATTCGAAGGTTTACTGGGATTTAATGAAAAAGGAGAATTTATTCCGGCATTGGCCAAAAGCTATGATATTTCCGAAGACGGACTTACCTACAGCTTCAAGCTGAAACAGGGCATTAAGTTCCATGACGGTGCAGATTTTACCTCCAAAGATGTAAAATATACTTACGAAAAGCTTGCAGGTTTAAATGGGGAAGCTGCGCTGAATGAAACTTTGAATCAGCATCTGGCATCGGTGGAAACCCCGGATGACTACAGCGTAAATCTCGTGTTAAAAGAGAAAAATGCAGGATTTTTATCCAAGGCAACCATATCGGTTGTAGAAAAAGATTATACCCAAAATAGTACCAAACCCATTGGTACGGGACCATTTAAATTTGTTGAATACATACAGGGACAGAAAGTTATTTTAGAAAAAAACCAGAATTACAATACGATAGAAGAACGGGTTCCGTCTATTGATAAAGTAGAATTTAAGATCATGACAGATGCGAATGCCCGCCTGATGGGGCTGAAATCCGGTGATTTGGACATTACCTCCGTAGATGCGAAGAATGTGGAGGCTTTGAAAAATGACTATAATATGGTACAGGGTCCTCAGAATATGGTGCAGCTCATGGCTCTGAATAACAGCGTGGAACCATTTAATAACGTAAAAGTAAGACAGGCAATTAATTATGCGGTAGATAAAGAAGAGATCATCAATACCGTGGTAAATGGCAACGGAACGAAAGTAGATTCCTTCTTAAGCCCCAGCATGAGCACTTATTTTAATACGGACTTGAAAAATTGTTATGACACAGATATTGAAAAAGCAAAAGCGCTTTTAAAAGAAGCGGGATATGAGAATGGATTTAAAATGACCATTACCGTACCATCTAATTACCAGACTCACGTAGATACCGCACAGGTGATAAAAAACCAGCTGAGTAAAATAGGTATTGAAGCTGACATTCAGCTGATTGAGTGGGCACAGTGGCTGGATACCGTTTATGCAAAGGCTAATTATCAGGCGACCATTATCGGACACAGCGGAAAGCTGGATCCCAACGATTTCCTTAACCGCTTTGATTCCTCATATGATAAGAATTATTTTAAATTTTCCGATCCTCAGTACGATGAGTTGATTCATCAGGCAGCGTTATCTACAGACGAGGTAAAAAGAGTAGAATTATTTAAGGAGTGCCAGCAGTTATTGGTAGATCAGGCAGCTGCTGTATTTATTCAGGACCCGGATGTCATCTATGCTGCCTCAAAAAAAGTTCAGGGAATGAAAAATTATCCGGTTACGTTTTTGGATATGAGCAGTATCAGCCTGACAAAATAGGCGGTACCAGGAGGTAATTTAGATGAAATACGTATTGAAAAAAATTGTTACCATGGTATGTACGCTATTTGTTATATCTTTACTGACCTTTGGTGTCTTTCAAATACTTCCTGGAAATCCGGTGGATGTGATACTTGGAGTGGATGCAGATCCGCTCCAGGCACAGGCACTTGAAAAACAGCTGGGTCTGGATCTGCCCCTTGGTGAGCGGTATGTGAACTGGATCGGAGATTTATTTCGGGGAGACCTTGGGGATTCCATCCGCTATCAGGTGCCGGTGGGGGATCTGCTTAAGAGCAGTCTTCCGGTAACCATATCTTTAACGGTATTTTCTCTGCTGATTACGGTGATAACCGTGATTCCCACTGCTATATTTCTGGCGAAAAACAATAACAAAAAATCGGCTTTATGCCTTTCTTTTTTAACACAGATCGGTGTGGCAGTCCCGTCCTTCTGGCTGGGAATTTTGCTCATATTACTGTTTGCTGTTACACTTCAGGTACTGCCTTCGGGGGATTTTATTCCTTTCACGGAAGATCCGCTGGGATGCATCCGGTCTCTTATTCTGCCATCAGTGGCAATTGCCATCGGTACTTCGGCAGTGGTAATCCGATATCTGAAAAATACCCTGCTGGATCAAATGAATATGGATTATGTCAGAACGGCAAGAAGCAAAGGTGCTGCACAAAAGAGAGTGCTCTACCGTCATGTATTGAAAAATGCCCTGCTTCCCACCATTACAATCCTGGGAATGACCGTTGTGGACGTATTAGGCGGAAGTATTATCGTAGAAAATGTTTTTAATTTACCGGGTATCGGACATCTGATTACCTCCGGAGTAGGGAACCGGGATTTTCCCCTGGTACAGGGACTGGTATTTTATCTTGCGTTTATGGTAATTGTAATTAATCTGGTGGTAGACCTGCTGTATATGGCAGTGGATCCCAGAATTCGATTGGAATAGGTGGATGATATGTGGAAAAAATGCAGAAATAATATGAATTTTATGATTGGTTTCAGTATGGTTGCATTTTTGGGGCTGCTTCTGCTGCTGAGTTTTATCTATCTGCCCTATGATCCCAATGAGATGGATACTTTAAACAGTTTTCAGGCGCCATCGGCTGCCCATCTTCTGGGAACTGATAATTTCGGCAGAGATATTTTCAGCCGTATTGTAAAGGGATCACAGACAGCATTTCTGGTGGGATTTACGGCGGTGGCGATCGGCATGGCGGCAGGCGTCATACTGGGGGCGGCTGCAGGATATTTCCAGGGATGGATTGATAGGGTTATCATGTTAATCATGGATGCAAAGATGGCATTTCCAGGGGTGATTCTGGCGCTGGTATTTATCACTATCTTCGGAAGCGGAATTCTGAATACCGCAGCAGCACTTGGAATCATGGCGATTCCCAGATTCTGCCGGATGACCCGCAGCGGATTTATGCAGATAAAGGAAATGGATTATATCAAGGCGGCCCGGACGAGAGGAGCATCCAATCTCCGGATTATGTTCCTGCATATATTACCAAATGTGGTATCCTCACTGATTGTTACGGCATCCCTTGGATTTTCCAGCGCAGTTTTATCGGAAGCGGGGTTAAGCTATCTGGGGCTTGGAATACAGCCGCCTGACGCCAGTTGGGGAAAGATGCTGTTTGAGGCGCAGGGGTATCTGCTGACGAATCCCTGGTATGCAGTGGTTCCAGGTGTCATGATCACCATTATGGTATTGGGATTCAATTTATTGGGAGATGGAATCAGGGATGTAACGGATTGCCGTAATTAACAGCATGGCGAATAACAATAAATTGCGGTTACCCCGGACATTCAGGCAGTTAGAACGGGGTTGCAATTTCAGCGGCAAGCAGGAGGAATAAGATGGATAAAAATTTAAGAATAGAAGATTTAACGGTGGAAATCAAAAATCACAACAATTACTACAAGGCGCTGGACAGTGTTACCTTTCAGGCAAAAGAGGGCGAAATAGTAGGGCTGGTGGGTGAATCAGGATGCGGAAAGAGTTTATCCTCTCTGGCAATCATGAGGCTTTTACCCCAGGCAGCGAGAGTGTCAGAGGGCCGTATCTGTCTGGGTGAAACCGATCTGTTACAGCTTTCGGAAGAGGAGATGTGCGGCGTCAGAGGTGCCGATATCTCAATGATTTTCCAGGAACCGATGACAGCTCTGAACCCACTGATCACAGTTGGTAAACAGATAGAAGAAGCATATCTTCTTCACCACCCGGGAGAAAAAGGGAAAGCTTATGAAAAAGCGAAGGAAATGATGATAAAAGTTGGACTCTCCAGGGTAGAAAAACTCTACGGGGAATATCCCCATCAATTATCCGGTGGTATGAAGCAGAGAATTGTAATCGCTATGGCGCTGATCAATCATCCGAAGCTGATTGTTGCAGATGAGCCCACAACGGCACTGGATGTAACCATTCAATATCAGATACTGGAGCTTCTGCGGGAATTGAATAAGGAATTTAAGTCTACTATATTATTTATTTCCCATGATCTGGGTGTAGTAAAAGAACTGTGTTCCAGAATTATCGTAATGTACGCAGGAAATATTGTGGAAGAAGGAAGTACGGAAGAAATTCTGAGAAATCCCATGCATCCTTACACCCGGGGTCTTCTGGAATCCATTCCCACACCTCAGAAAAAAGGAGAAATCCTCTATAATATTCCCGGCATAGTAGAACCATTGGCTAAGCGCAGCCAGACGGGGTGTGTTTTTGCAAAACGATGTCCAAATGCCAAAGGGAAATGCCAGACACAAAAGCCGGAAATCCAAATGACAGAAGGCAGAAGAGTTAGCTGTCTGGAGATTGTAAGAGATGAAAAACAGAATGCTGCGTGTAAAAAAGTCTCTGCGTGAAAATAAATACAGGAGCTGGTTGTCATGCACGTTATTGCCTTATGAAACCTGGAGTTCTGTCAGCAGCAAAATTCGGATTAATCGACGATACCCGGGAAACGTGCTATAATTGAATAAAAGTCAAACGGAGGTACTTATATGAAGCTTTTATTTAAACAACGAGTTTTCAGCTGGCTGGACAGCTACGATATTTATAATGAATATGATGAAACTGCCTTTACGGTAGAGGGAAGACTCTCATGGGGACACCGGCTTGTAATTTATGATCGGACGGGAAATGAAGTGGGAGAGATCAGGGAAGAAGTATTAACCTTTCTTCCAAAATTCCGCATGTATATTCATGGTCAGGAAATTGGAATGATACAAAAAGAGCTTACTTTTTTGAAACCCAGATTCTATCTGACCTGCAATGACTGGGAAATTGAGGGAAGCGTTATGGAATGGGATTATGATGTGTTTAGCAGTAAACGTCATATTATGCATGTGGAAAAACAATTGTTTCACTGGTCCGATACCTATGTCATGGATATAGATCAGGATGAAGATGCATTGATATGTCTGATGATTGTTCTGGCGATCGATGCTGCCAAATGCAACAGGGGATAAGTCCCACTTTCCATTATATGGAGGCATACGAATGAAAATCGAAAATGTATATGGGCCGTTACTGCAAGTAAAAGGGCTTAGTAAATATTATACAGCGGAAAGCAACAAGATTCTCAATAAAAGAAAATACATAAAAGTAGTGGATCATATAGATTTGTCCATTTATTCTGGTGAAGTATTTGGACTGGTAGGAGAAAGCGGATGCGGAAAAAGTACTTTTGCAAAGATGCTGGTAGACGTTATAACGCCAACCGGGGGGCAGATTGCCTACAAAGGAAAGAATTATTCGGAAATGAGCCATCAGCAGAAAAAAGAATATCATAAGGATATTCAAATAATATTTCAGGATCCGTATTCTTCTTTAAATCCTAAGAAAAGGGTTGGGTGGATTCTGGAAGAACCGTTAAAGATACATACTGCACTTCCATCACAGGAGAGAAAGCAGAAAGTGGAAGAAATACTGGAGGTGGCAGGTCTGGATGCAAGCTTTATAGGAAAATTTCCCAATGAGCTTAGCGGAGGGCAGAGACAGAGAGTCAGCATTGCCGCTGCGCTGATGCTGAATCCGGAACTGATTATCGCAGATGAATCTGTTTCGGCGCTGGATGTGTCCATACAGTCCCAGATTCTGAACTTGATGAAGAAGCTTCAGGAAGAAAAGAATCTCACCTACTTATTTATTTCCCATGATTTGAATGTGGTGCAGTATATGAGTGACCGCATTGGAGTGATGTATTTTGGTAAGCTGGTGGAGGTTGGAAGTGTGGATGACATCTATCAATCACCCAGGCATCCTTATACGAAAGCATTACTTTCTTCTATTCCATCCGTCAGCGGTGAAAAGGAGCGGGAACGGATTTTACTGACCGGGGATGTACCGGATCTTCTGGAACCGCCCGGAGGATGCCCGTTTCATACCAGATGCCGTGAAATGAAGGAATCATGCAAACGGGAGTGCCCCAAGCTGGTTGAAATTGAAAAAGGGCATTTTGTGAGCTGCAATTGTGTGCAGGCTCTAAGAGAAACTTATGCATAGTATGACAGAATTTATAGTCCACAAATATAAGATTTATGAATTACAAGGAGAATAAAAATGAGAATTGGAGCAATATCCGATATACACTTAGATGTGAATGAAGCGTATCCGGTGATTCATGCAATTTGTAACAGAATCAAGACGGAAAAACTGGATGCATTGCTGATAGCCGGGGATATTTCCAACAGTTATCACACAAGCATTCCCAGCCTGGACCGTTTG
Source organism: Robinsoniella sp. (assembly GCF_034124845.1). Classification (NCBI taxonomy): domain Bacteria; kingdom Bacillati; phylum Bacillota; class Clostridia; order Lachnospirales; family Lachnospiraceae; genus Robinsoniella; species Robinsoniella sp. Next base: position 4,821 of record NZ_JAWYAJ010000387.1, on the reverse strand, counting down.
CGTGATGAAGCGGGCATACCGGTCTGCTTTGTCCCGGGAAATCATGATATGTGGGATAAAGAAGGAGAATTTGGGGATGCCAGAAAAATTTATGAAATATATGCATCCAGAAGTGACTGCCTGTGCGGAAAGATCATAGATCTGAATGAGGAGTGTGCAGTAATTGGAAATATTGGATGGTATGACTATACCTTTGGGACAGCAGCTTATTCAGAGGAAGAATACAGGAAGAAAGAACACAATGAACGGGTATGGCAGGACAGCATTATGGTGAATTGGCACCAGAGTGACAAAGATTTCCACAAGGAGATCTTACAGGATCTGGAGGAAAAGATAGCAGCATGTAAGGGAAAGAAAATCATTGTGGTTACTCATATGGTTGGTGTACCGGAATTCAAAGTGCCGGCAGAAAGACCGGACTGGGATTATTTTAATGCCTTTCTGGGAAGCAGGGAATATGGGGAGCTGTTTGAAAAATACAAGGTGGATTACAGCATTATGGGACATGTGCATTACCGGAAGAAGCTGTTGAAAAATGGTGTGGATTACCGGTGTGTGTGTCTGAACTATCATACGGAATGGCTGAGTGGGGACTTGGATCAGGAAGTAGGAGAAGCGATGCAGGTGATTGAGATATAAAAGTCAAATACTATAAAGTCAAAAAACTGCCCCGTCCGGCTAATCTTAGGTGATTCAATAGGAATCCCAACAAGCCAGACGGGGCAGTTTCTCGTCTATTATAATTTTTTGGCAGCCGCAAGGTAATTTAATGAGGGCTGAATTTCTTGCGGAATGCAGCAGGAGTCAGCTGGTATTTACGTTTAAAGGACCGGATAAAATAGGAATGATTTTCAAACCCAACCAATTCAGAAATATATAGTATGGGATGATTCGTAGTCAGCAGCAATTCAGATGCAATATTCAGCCTGTAATTGTTCAGATAAGTAATAAAGGAAGTGTCCGTATTATTTTTAAAAAATTTCATAAAGTGTGAAGTACTGTAGTTTAAGAGCCGGGAAACCTCCTCCAGAGTAATGCTTCGGAAGTAATTTGACTCTATATAAGAAATAACGATTTTCAATTTTTTCATTTCCGGGGTGGATGTTTTAGAGGAATCATCATTAACCAGTAAGTTATGGGTAATGAGTAAAAACAAAAACTGAAAAAGCTGTGATTTTACATACAGCTCATATCCCAGAGGTCGTTTGAAATGACACTGAATAAGCCCTTTTAAACAGAACCCTATTTCATCAGATGCCGGGGATTCACTGCTTATTTTCACTGGCAGCAGAGATTTTCCTTTTATCAGCGGCGAAATAAAGTTCATAGAACAAATATCCGGTACATCGGATATGAGCATGTTCAGGTCAAAAAGCACGGTATGGTAAGAAAAAGACAGGGAGTCCTTTTGCTCGATGGAATGTAAAAGTCCGGGCGGGATCACCAGAACATCGCCATTATGAAGAAGCTGGGGCATAAAATTAATATTTACAATCCCCGTTCCGGCTTTTACGAAGATAATTTCCATTTCTGAGTGCCAGTGGGTAGGATAATAGATGAGCGTGCTGGGAATTACGGTTGAATAGACAGCACATGGAAATAAAGGTGTCCCGTGGTTTTTTGTTTCTTTGTAGTTTTGATAATCATTTGATATGTTCATGAAAAATTTTTCACCTTCATAATAGTATTGTGTTACTAATGCCATAAATCTTGCAAGAATTTGCAGTATCTCATTGATATAATTAATATTAATACAGGAAGAAATGAAATGCAAGGTTTTGTTTATGGGAAACAATATGTACATATTTGTAATAGGAAATGATGCAGTTCATAAACTTTGCCGGAGAAGTTTTAAGGAACAGCAGGAACAAAAGGTATCATTATGAATGGAGAAAGAAGGATGGATATGAAGAAATTAAATGCATTAACCGTACTTGGTATGACAACTGTCTTAACGATGGGACTTCTGGGAGGATGTGGTTCTGACAGTGGGAAAGATACCCCACAGACAGCGGAAACATCAGTGGAGACGAAAAGCTCAGATAACGGGGACTCCGACAAGGCAGCAGAAGGGAAGACAACAGAGGCAGGAGAAAACACAGAAAAAAAAGGCACAGAGGGAGGCAAGGTATACTATCTGAATTTTAAGCCGGAAGTTGCTGATATATGGGAAGAAATTATGAGTACCTATACAGATGAGACAGGCGTTCAGGCAACCGTTATGACTGCAGCAGCCGGAACTTATGAACAGACTTTAAAATCCGAGATTGCAAAAACCGACGCTCCGACTTTGTTTCAGGTCAGCCCGGTTGGTCTGGATACCTGGAAAGACTACTGTATGGATCTGAAGGATACGGAATTATACCAGCATTTAAGTAATAAGAACCAGGCATTATCATCAGAAGATACCATTTATGCAGTACCTTATGCAGTAGAAGGCTATGGAATCATTTATAATAATAAGATTCTCAGTGACTATTGTGCTATGGATGGAGCAAAGATTAAGACTGCAGAAGAGATTAATTCTTTTGCAAAGCTGAAAGAAGTAGCAGAGGATATTCAGGCTAAAAAAGATGATTTGGGTATTCAGGGAGCGTTTGCTGCTACAGGAATGTCTCCAGGAGATGACTGGAGATGGCATACACATCTGATGAATATGCCTATCTACTATGAGTATAAGGATAAAGGGATCACAGATGCAGAGTCCTTGGATGGAACTTATTTAGATAACTATAAACAGATCTTTGATTTGTATCTGAATAATTCAACCGTAGAGCCTGAGATGCTCAGCAGTATTGGAACAGGTGATTCCATGTCCGAATTTGCTTTAGGTGAAGTTGCGTTTGTTCAGAATGGAGACTGGGCATGGAATGATATAAAGGAAAATGAAGTGGCGGAAGAAGATGTAAAGTTCTTGCCAATCTATATTGGGGCAGAAGGAGAAGAAAATCAGGGATTATGTGTTGGAACAGAAGCATTCTGGTGTGTGAACAGTAAAGCATCAGAGGCAGATCAGAAAGCAACTCTGGATTTTGTTAACTGGCTGATTACCAGTGACACCGGTAAGGACTATATGGTTAATAAATTAAACTTCACCTCTCCATTTGACACTTTCCAGGCGGATGAAGCTCCAGGCAATCCCCTATCGAGACAGATTATGGAATATGCAGCTTCAGATAAAGAATCTGTGAGCTGGGCTTTCTCTACAATGCCAGGAGATGCTTATAAGAAAAATCTGGGGGCGGCTTTGCTGGAATACACCCAGGGGACTGGTGACTGGGATGGCGTAAAGAAAGCTTTCATTGATGAATGGGCAAAGGAGAAGTCTAATCCCACAGCAGAGTAAAGCAGATAAATCATGAGCGTAAAAGGAGGTGAGTACACAAGCCTCCTTTTTAGAATAGGAGAAGAAATCATGCAAAAAGCGATAAAACGATATTTTCCATTATTTGCACTGCCTACACTGATTGCGTTTTGTATAGGCTTTATTATACCTTTTATTATGGGAATTTACCTGGCATTCTGCGAGTTTTCAACGGTTACAAATGCAAAGTTTACAGGGCTTCGAAATTTTGTGATGGTTTTTCAGGATGAAACATTTCTACATGCCCTGGGATTTACCGTTCTTTTTACCATTGTATCTATGTTAACCATAAATGTATTGGCATTTACCGTTGCCAATATGCTGACGAAAGGTTTTAAGGGCACAAACTTATTTCGAACTATTTTCTTTATGCCGAATTTAATTGGTGGTATTGTCTTAGGATATATATGGCAGTTGATTTTAAACGGTATTCTGTCCTCTGTTGGAAGGACCCTTACTTTTGATGCGTCATATGGTTTTTGGGGACTGGAAGTTTTAATGAACTGGCAGCAAATTGGTTATATGATGATTATTTACATAGCCGGAATCCAGAATATACCGAAAGAATTAATAGAAGCCGCTAAAATAGACGGGGCAACAAAATGGCAGATCTTGAAAAAGGTTACCATCCCGATGGTAATGCCATCCATAACAATCTGTACATTTTTGACGCTGACTAATTCATTTAAACTTTTTGACCAGAATCTGGCATTAACTGCCGGGGCGCCATCGAATAAATCGGAAATGCTGGCATTGAATATATACAATACCTTTTATGGAAAACCCGGATTTGAAGGGGTTGGACAGGCAAAAGCAGTCCTTTTTTTCCTGATGGTGGCTGCTATTGCAGTCATTCAGCTTAGAATGACCAGAAGCAGGGAGGTGCAGCAATAATGAATGTCTGTAAATTAAAATATGGTAAATTAATGACTTTTTGTTTTTCGATACTTTCCTTTTTGTTTATAAGCCCAATTTTTATTGTGATCATAAATTCCTTTAAAAAGAAGTCATATATCAATAAAGAGCCATTTAAGATGGTCATGAGTAAGAATTTTGTAGGGCTGGATAATTATATCAATGGTATAAAGAAGACAGAATTTTTTCAGGCTTTTGGTTATTCTGCATTTATAACGATATGTTCGGTAATTGTGATCGTTCTTTGTACTTCCATGTGTGCATGGTACATTACGCGGGTAAAAACAAAGGTAACAGAAACCATTTATTATTTATGCGTGTTCTCTATGATAGTTCCCTTTCAGATGGTGATGTTTACCCTGTCTAAGATTTCGGATACATTAAAGCTGGGCAATCCGGTAGGAATTATCGTGATATATTTAGGTTTTGGTGCTGGTTTATCGGTCTTTATGTTCTGCGGTTTTGTAAAATCCATTCCTCTTGAAATAGAAGAGGCTGCGATGATCGACGGTTGTAATCCATTACAGACTTATTTTAAAATT
>NZ_JAWYAJ010000386.1:0-2371 GCF_034124845.1 Robinsoniella sp. | reverse complement strand
GAGGTTCCAGATATTATGCAGTTTAACATACCGGAAAACTATTACATTTATGATGCAGCTAAAAACTTTATCACAATGGATGATCAGCCCTGGATAGAACGGTTGGCATTAGATAAATCGGAAATTACTTATACAGATGGTCATATCTATGGAATGCCTATAACCGGATTTTCTGGCGTCATGGGCGTCATTTATAATAAGGAAGTGTTTAAGGAAAATAATCTTGAGGTGCCAAAGACTTATGATGAATTTTTGAAAGTATGTGAAACTCTGAAGACAAATGGTCAGACTCCGATCTACATATCCGGTAATGACAACTGGACAATTCAAATTGCACCTATGATTTTTCTGGCTAATGCATTAGATGACAAAGCGTCTGAAACGTATGATAAGTTATATAACAATGAACAGTCATTTGCTGATATCCCGGAATTTAAAGAAGCGCTGCAAAGCTATCAGGATTGGTTTACCAATGGATATACCAATACAGATTATACGGTGGGAACTTTCGAGGATTCCAAAGATAAAGTGGCACATAAAGAGGCAGCGATGATTATTTCCGGTGAATATGCAGTTACTGACATCATGACAAAATGGCCGGATGCTCAGATCGGGATGTTTCCACTTCCATATAATAATGTAGACAAATTTTTAACTTCTAAATATGTGTTTGGTGAAGCAATACCAAAAGACAGCAAAAATATAGATACTGCATTAGAGGTGCTAAATACATTGTCACAACCGGAATATCTGGAGATTTATTTGAGCGCAAATCCGCTTAATTCTCCTTATAAAGATGTGGAAAGTGTAAATATCAATTCGGTCTTAAAAGAAGTCTATGCAGATTATTTTGATTCTAATAAAGTATTGCCGCAGATTGCAGATATGATCGGAAAATTCGGTTCTCTTAATAACGATGTATTCTTCCCGGTATATACACAGGTAGCCCAGGGGGGAGATATCGATGAAGCTATTGAACAGTTTGACAGCGGAATGCAGGAATATGGTAAAAATATAGGTGTAGAAGCTTTTCAATAGTTGATTATATTAAGAAAAGTCTCTTTTTTATCAGAGACTTTTTTTAATACCCGAATACAGGAATTATCAGGGATTTTAAGAAAAGAGGATAAATAATGAAGAGTAAAAAGAAAGCAGCTATGGATATTTACAGTTTCAAGCTGGCACTTCCGGCTATAGTAATCTATACATTAATGTTTGCAGTACCGGTTATATTGGGAGTGTTTACCTCCTTTACCAATTGGAGCATCCGGGATTTATACAATTTTACTTTTAATGGTATTGAAAATTTTTTAAAGATATTTAAAGATAAGTATTTTTTTCTTGCCATTAAAAATACGTTTTTATTTGCATTTGTAACGACCGTTGTAAAAGTAATATTTGCCGTGTTATTGGCAACAGCGCTGGTAAAGCCGCTTAAAACAAGAAGCGTGTTAAGAAGCGTATTCTATATACCCAGTATACTTAGCGGTGTAGTAGTTGGGCTTATTTTTACATCTTTTTTTAAAGCGGATGGTATGTTTGATCAGATTTTACGAGTATTTGGATACAGTGGTGACATTGTATGGCTTGGAAATGAAGCAACGGCTATGTGGTGTGTAATTTGGACTGATATCTGGAAAGGTACCGGATTTGCAATGATGATCTTTATTGCTGGTTTACAGGGCATACCTAAGGATTATTATGAAGCAGCGGCTATAGATGGGGCTGCCGGATTTAAGCAGTTTTTCAGGTTGACGCTTCCCTTGCTTATTCCATCTTTTACGGTTGTAATCACGTCCAGTCTGATTGCCGGTCTGAAGGTTTTTGATAATGTATATGTGCTGACAAATGGAGGTCCGGGATTTGCTACTCAGGTACTGGCTACTTATGTATATAAAAACTATTCAGCGGGATTTTTAGGCAAATCAAGTGCAATGAGTTTAATTTTAACTGTTATTGTATGTATATGTACCATGGGGTTGAACAAATTTTTAAGAAGTAAGGAGATTGAGGCATAATGGTAAAGAGAAAAGTAAAATTAAAGTTAGCATTATTAGAAATTTTGATAATCATTTTTAGCCTGATTATTATTATTCCGCTTCTAATCATGTTCTTGGGAAGTGTAAAAAATCAGGTAGAAGCAGCCCAGTTAACCATTAGCCTGCCCAGTACGTGGCACTTTGAAAACTTTGCATTTGTAATTGAAACCGGTAAAATAATCGGTTCATTTTTTAACAGTGTGGTTATTACAGGAAGTGCAACGGTTATTGGTGTATGCTGTGCAGCAATGGCAGCCTTTGTAATTGCAAGAAAAAAGACAAATGGAGGAGAAAATCTTTACAATTATTTTTTTCTGGGGATGATTGCTCCT
>NZ_JAWYAJ010000385.1:0-7465 GCF_034124845.1 Robinsoniella sp. | reverse complement strand
TCAATCACTACCACCTTAAATCTCATAGTGTACCTCCTCATCTTCAAAGTTAATGGGCAGTTTAATCATAATGGACGTCCCCTCCCTGGGTGCACTGTGAATCTGTATGCCATAGGTTTCACCATAAAGGATCCGAATTCTCTTGTGAACTGCCATTAAGCCTACTTTTGTGTGCTCATAACCGGAATTGCCGGACTTATGCTCCATCGTATTCTCAAGCTGCTCCCGGGAGATCCCCACACCGTCATCCCATACCTCAAGAAACATATCCTTTTTCTCACAGCGTGCCGTAATTTCAATCCTGCCCTTTCCGATCTTTGGTTCTATCCCGTGAACGATGGAATTTTCTACCAGCGGCTGCAGAATTAACTTTGGCACAACCGTTTCTAAAAGCGCTTCATCCACGTGGAAAATGATCTGGATTTTATCCCCATAAGACAACTGCTGTATCTTTACATAGTTGCGGATATTCTGGATCTCTTCTTCCAAAAAGACAAATTTCCGTTTACTGCTGATGGCTTCCCGCAGATATTTCCCCAGCAGATAAATACTGTCTGCAATATCCTGCTGCCCCTTTAACTTGGCAAGACTGTTGATACTCTCCAATGTATTATAAAGAAAATGGGGGTTGATCTTTGCCTGGAGAGAATCATATTCAAATTGCAGCGCTTTTAATTCGCTATTCTTTTTTTGTATTTTCTCATCAGTTACCGATTTGAACAGCTGTACGATCTGCTCCGACATGTGATTAAATTCTACTGCAAGCATCCCCACTTCATCGTAACTTGCCGGTACAATTTTTTGTGAAAAATCACCTTTGGAAATACTTCGGATATTGGTAAGCAATAGTTTTATATTGGAAGATATCTGCCCGGATATTAAAACTGCAATGGCAGCTGACAGCATTACCCCAAGAAGCGCAGACCAGATAACCGGACTTAACAATTTAAAAATGCCATCCATAATCACCTTTTCAGAGATGAGGTTCATGACCTGGATTCCATTTCCTTTTGCTTTCCAGGTTGTATAGATATATTTTTCATCTTTATAATAGATTTCTTTCCCTTCTTCATTGACAGGCTTATATTTCTCCAAAATGATTTCAGCCAGTTCCCGCCCCTTATTGCCTTCCCCAATTAAGATCTGCCTGTCCTGGTTCAGCACTAAGATCTCATTTGCCTTTTCGGATGAAAGATTTTTATACAATTCTTTAAAATAAGCGGTGTCAATTCCTACCGAAATCACCCCCAGCGGCTTCATGGATTCAAAGTCAAAGACCAGGCTGCTGGCAAAAACCAGTTCTTCCTTATAGGGCTTCCAATACGTAGTCCCCCACATTTCATTCGCTTTCTGAAAAGCCAGATTTTCCACCTGCTCCTCCTGGCTCATGGAGTTATAGTCCGGTGAATAATAGTAAATATTTTCGTAATTATCCTGTACCAGTACTGCTTTGATGTACTTATTAAAATTCATCAGGTTATAGCTGAAATTCAAAAGCTTTTTCTGCCGGTCAAATAATGCCTTGCTGTTCCCTTCTTCCGCCTTTTTTCCTATAATCCCGGAAAATTCTTTGTTAAATGTCTGCATTAAAATAAAATCCTCCAGAGACTCTATTGCATAGTCAAAATTGGAACTCAACTGTTCCATTAAATCTACGGAGGATTTTACCGAGGTGGAAATCAGCAGGTTCCGGGATATGTAATATCCCGATACACCTGTCAGACATACCATAATCAGAATAATACCGATATTAGAGATCAGTAACTTCTGCTTGATTTTTAGATTTGAAAATTTCTTCCAATAGTGTTTCATGTCCCTCTCCTTTTATACCAAATGGATGGATACTATTCCTTTGATCCGGCAAACTTTACCTTCTCATCATATCTTTAATTTTATCATGATTCTATTGGAAATAATTTACTTTATATTAGCTTTTTTTACCTGGAGAGATTTACTGATCCGTTTAATCCATATGTGCATTGTCCGTGGCCCTGGACGCCGTTCCGGTGAGAATATCCTCCTCTTTCTCCAGTTTAAAATAATAGTTAAATATATCCTGGGCTACTCCCACGGCATTCCCGGATGCAAATCCGTGTGCAATGCGGGCAGCGACCGCGATTTCGGGATTCTCTGCGGGTGCATAGCCTACGAACAGGCCATGTGTGGGTCTGCTGGGTGTTTCCTCTGCAGTTCCGGTCTTACCGGCTGTCTTAATACTTAACTTACTTAACATGGCATTACTGTCGGCTGCTTCCTCCATTCCGGTATGCACATCATTCCATACCTCTTGGGGAAGTTTGATCTGATTTCTTAATTTCGGAGGATTTTCCTCGGTAACGTGCCCGTCTTTATCCATCACTTTATCAATCAGGGTAAGATCATAACAGCTGCCGCCATTGGCAAGGGTATTCACATACCGTGCCAACTGTACTGTGGCGTAATTATGGGTACCCTGCCCGATTGCAGAAGGAATCGCAAATTTATCCGTGATATGGGGCTCCGACTCCGGAAGCTGGATCCCTGTTTTCTGATCTAAACCGAACATTTTACTATAGGATGTGAGCCGCTTTAAGGATTGTTCATCGGAAAAATCTCCCTTCTCATCCAGTCCTATCCGGTAGGATATTTCACACAGATAATCATTGCAGGAATTCTTTATCGCGCTTGCAACCGATGGAATGTCCCCATGTCCGGACAGATTCCAGCAGTGCAGCGGCGGCTCTACTTTATCAAATACTCCGTCACAAAACACATCCGTATCTGACCAGATTACTTCTTCCATTAAGCCCGCTATGGCAGTTACCGGCTTAAAGGTGGATCCCGGAGCCGTAAGCTGCTGGGTAGCTCTGTTATAAAATGGTACCGATTTATCCTCATAGAGCTTCTGATAATATGCTTCATCCATTTGGTTGGCAAGCCGGTTCACATCGTATCCCGGATAGGTAACACATGCCAGCACTTCACCTGTCCCGGGATCTGTGATAACTGCAGAGCCTGAGCAGGGGTCCAAAGCAAGCCAGGATGGTTTGATCTCCAGATTGTTGATTTTGTCAATCACAAACTGATAGCTGGAAAGATTTCCGCTTACCAGTCCTTCATAGACCTTGTCCTCTTTTGATAAAACCTCCTGCTCATAGAGAAGAAGGCAGATCTCCCGGGGTGATATCTCCCCCTGCTGCAGCATATACCAGCAAAGTCTTTTTAAGAAACCCTCATCTGCAGCGAGATGTTCACTGATTGTGCGGCTTAATAATTCCAGAGACTGCCCGGAATCCATATATGTTTCTTTTGACGGAATTTGTGACATGTCAATCCAGCCCTCTGCAACTGCCTCTGTGAGGAAATCCTTCAGGCTGATATTCCCATCCTTTTTCCAGGACTGGTATTTTTCGTTTTCTTTGTCAATTTTCCCACCATCCAGCAGCCCCGTTTCCTCCATAAGCAGGGTATCCACAATATAATCCTGATACTCCTGCATTTCTTTATCCAAATCCTGATATACGCTTCCTTCTCCTTTCAGCTCCGTGTTTAATTTATCCATCACACTGCCCAGTTTCGCCTGTAACCTTGCGTTCATTTCTTTTTCAAAAGCGGTAGCATCCACATCATCAAAATGGGTGATATCTACTACTGAATTGTCCAGAAGTGCAAAATACACATCGTAAACCGGAATGACCAAATCTGCCGAATCTGTAATTTTGCTGGTATCAAATTCCTTGATATCTGCTATATTGGTCGTGAGGATTCCTGCAATCCGCTGCTCCAGAATCTGGTATACGGCTTCAGTCAGGTCTTTATCTATGCTCAGGTAGACATCTTTTCCCGGAACCGGTTCTTTGGGGGTATCTTCTTTTTGAACTACCTTTCCCATATTGTTGACATATACTGTTACTGAGCCTTCCATTCCCTGAAGGTACTGCTCCATAGACTGTTCAATCCCTGATTTGCCCACAACAGCATCACTGGTATAATTTACATTCTCTTCCTGCAGCTCCTCCAGTTCTTCGGCAGAGATCTTGCCGGTATACCCCAGAATATGCCCTAAGGCATCTCCGCCCTGATATACCCTGAGCTCCTCATCACTGATATCCACTCCCTGCCACTGGGACTTATGTTCCAGCACATAGGATACGGTATCTTCGGATACATCCACCGCCACCGTAACCGGTATGTATCGCTGAAATGTGTTAAGTGACAGCATATATCGGATATTTAAAATCTCCAAAGCTTCTTGTTTACTGAGTTCTGCGGGAAGTCCGCTGCTTTTTCGTTCCTCATTCGTATATGCCTGTCCGTTTTTCTCATATAAAGCAAATCGTTCTTCTCCTGCTAAATATGCTATAATATCATCTGCCCCGGCTGCCGCTTCCTCCCCGGTCATATCTTCTATAAACGCCCTGCCAAAAACATCTGCCCGAAACCGGTTCAGCGAAACCCCCTCTTTATTAAATACATATTCGCCCTTTTCATCCAGTACGATGGGAAGTGCCACCGTTAGTTTTTCATTTTGCCTGTGTACCAGCTGGATCACCTGATAGGCTGTCCCGTTCAGAGCCAACTGTTTTTCCCGCTCCGATTGATACGACCCATTGTCCTCCATGGTAATCCCATAGGCCATTTCATTTCCCGCAAGAAGCTTCCCATTCCGGTCATAGATATTCCCTCTGGTGCTTTTCAGCACACGGGTCTTCTTAATCTTCATTACAAAATTATTCCGGTAGTCCGCCCCTTCCAATATCTGTAGCTGGTAAAGACGGTAAAACAAAACCATACACATTCCAATAAAAACAGCTATTAAAATTTTCACCCTGGAAACCGAAGTTTGTTTTTCCGATGCCTTCATAGACTTCCTGTTTCTTATCATATAATTTCCTCACTTTTCATACACAACTTAATTTTATTATATCCTACAGATGTAATACTTTATATATTACATCTGTAGGTTTTAAAAGTCAAGTGGCAGCAAAAGGGAAAATACCAACAGGCAGGGGCACAGGCAAATTCTGAAAATATGGTTTTTCCAGAACTGCCTGTGCCCCTGCCCGTCAATGCACTGTCTATTATCTTTATATATCCTCTAATACCGTATCTAACTTCCCAATCATTTCATCCACATGGACACGTTCAATCACCAGCGGAGGAACCAGTCTCAGCACATCACTGCCCGCTGAAATAACGATCAGTCCATTGTCCAGTGATTTCCTGACGATATCTCCCACTGGACGGCCTTTTACCACAAGCCCCTGCATCAGGCCCTTTCCTCTTCTGGTATCCAGAAAATCATATTTTTCCACCAGCCGGTCTAACTTTTCTTCCAGATAAGGTGCAATCTCGTTCACATGATCTATGATATGGTCATGTTCGAAAATATCAAATACTTTTGAAACCGCTGCGCAGGCAAATGGATTTCCGCCGTAAGTTGTTCCGTGATCCCCAGGAACCAGTGAATTCCCGGCAGTCTTTTTGTTCAAAACAAAAGCCCCTACCGGTACTCCGCATCCAAGCGCTTTTGCACAGGTCATGATATCCGGTTTCACGCCTATGTCCTGCCAGGCAAACATTTTGCCGGTCCGCCCCATGCCGCATTGGATTTCATCCAGAATGAGCAGGATATCCTTCTCTTCGCAGATTGCTTTCACCCCTTTCAGGAATGACGGATCCGCCGGATAAATTCCGCCCTCACCCTGTACAGTTTCCATAATAATGGCACAGGTTTTATCGGTAAGTTGTTCTTTTACGCTTTCCAGGTCATTAAAATCTGCAAATTTCACACCGCCCATCAATGGTTTGAAAGCTTCCTGGTAATGGGGATTTCCCGTTACCGATAAGGCTCCGATGCTTCTTCCGTGAAAAGAATGGTTCATTGCTATGATTTCATGATCGGTACAGCCGTCTTTATTAAATGCGTATTTTCTGGCGGCTTTAATAGCTCCTTCAATCGCTTCTGTTCCGCTGTTTGTAAAAAATACTTTATCCATTTCACTGCATGCTGCCAGTTTTTTAGCAGCTTCCCCCATGGGGATATTGTAATACAGGTTGGAAGTATGTATGATCTTATCAATCTGGCTCTTCAGCGCATCATCGTAGCCCTGATAGTGGTAACCAAGGGCAAAAACTGCAATCCCTGCAGCAAAATCCAGATATTTTTTCCCTTGTACATCATGCAGGTATACTCCGTCTCCCCTTTCAAATACCACCGGGAAACGATTATAAGTATGTAATATGACCTCTTCGGCTTCTTCCATATAACTATTCATTGTCTTCATTGTAATATCGTTCCTCCTGATCACCCATGATTGCAGTTCCGATTCCTCTGTTCGTAAAGAACTCTAACAGCAGGCAGTGTTCGATTCTGCCGTCTAAGATATGGACTCTGGAAACGCCCGCTTTCATGGCATCGATGCAGTTCTGCAATTTGGGAAGCATGCCCCCTCCAACATTCCCGCTTGCCAGAAATTCTTCTGCTTCGGGAATAGACATTTCTGAAATTAAAGTAGACTTATCCAGGGGATCCCGGTATACCCCTTCAATATCCGTTAAAAATGCAAGTTTTGCAGCTCCTACCGCCGAGGCAATGGCACATGCGGCATCATCAGCATTGACATTATAGGAATGGTATTCATCATCCGATCCAATGGGACAGATCACCGGCACCACGTCATTATCTAATAAGATATTTAATAACTCCGTATTTACCTTTTTCACCTCTCCTACGTATCCGATGTCCTTGCCGCCGGAGAGCTTTTTGTCAACACGCAGTACCGATCCGTCTTTTCCGCTGATTCCTACCGCTCTCACACCCAGTTTTTCCATCATGGAAACCAGACCTTTGTTAATCTTATTTAAAACCATCTCTGCCGCTTCCATAGTTGCCTTATCGGTTACCCTCAGGCCGTTTACGAAGTTGGTTTCCAGACCGATTTTATTTACCCATTTCGTAATTTCTTTTCCCCCGCCATGAACGATAATCGGGCGGAATCCCACCAGTTTTAACAGTGCCACGTCACGGATGACATTTTTCTTTAACTGATGATCCACCATGGCACTTCCGCCGTATTTTACGACGATGGTTTTTCCATGAAACCGTTGAATGTAAGGTAATGCCTCTATTAATACACCTGCTTTTTGCAGCCAGTTTTCCATTGTTTCCATAATAATACCCCTTTCATATAGCAGTCCTGCCCGCTATACAGCCACTCATGAATCAGGTTGAAAGAATCGCGTGGCTTCCTTTCCATTTCATATTTCTCTTTCAGCCTGTGTATGCTATCGTCCGTTTTTTATCAGGAACGGTAATCCGCATTAATTTTAACATAGTCAAAGGTCAGGTCGCATCCCCAGGCTGTGGCTGACTCCCCGCCCATCTTAATATCCGCAATTGCCGTTACTTCCTGTTCGGATAAAATTTTCGTAGCTTCTTCTTCACTGTAGTCCAGCGCAACTCCATTTTCAATGATCTTAAGTT
>NZ_JAWYAJ010000384.1:0-2945 GCF_034124845.1 Robinsoniella sp. | reverse complement strand
AATAGAAGTCCTGCAGGCTGTAAGAAATGCAGTGGGACAGGGATTCCCTATCGAATTTCGCATGAGTGGATCCGAACTGTTTGACGGGGGATATGATCTGTCGGAAGGTATCCGTATTGCACAGAAGATTGCACCTTACATTGATCTGCTCCATGTGTCCGCCGGGACATATCAGAAAGGATTTGGGGATACCCATCCTTCCATGTTCCGGGAACACGGCTGCAATGTATATCTGGCAGCTGAGATCAAGAAACATGTAACAGTACCCGTGGCAACTCTGGGTGGATTAAACAGTCCGGAACAGATGGAAGAAATAATCGCCAGTGGTAAAGCAGATATTGTCTATATGGCAAGAGCGCTGCTTGCAGATCCGTACCTGCCTAGAAAGGTTATGGAAAACCGGGAGGAAGAAATCGTACACTGCCTGCGCTGTTTTACCTGTATGGCTGAACGTGCGGCTACATCCACCAGAAGGTGTACCGTAAATCCGCTGATCGGCCGGGAACTGGATGGCACCGACATACTGCCTGCTCCTGCAAAGAAAAAAGTTCTGGTAGCAGGAGGCGGTCCAGGCGGCCTGTATGCCGCCTATACAGCAGCCCGTCGTGGACACCAGGTTATTCTCTGTGAAAAAGACAGTGCACTGGGTGGTATATTAAAGAGTGAACAGGCAATTCCTTTTAAAAAAGAAATGTATCAGCTGGCAGGTACCTACGCCTTACTGGCTGAAAAAGCCGGAGTGGAAATTCGTCTGAATACAGAAATAACAAAAGAATATGCAGAAAAAGAAGACGCGGATGCATTAATTATTGCAGTCGGTTCTACTCCCCTGATACCGCCAATCCCTGGATTAGACGGGGAAAATGTAGTTGTGGTTAACCACTATTATGAAGAAAAGGACAGGGTTACCAATGATGTAGTTGTGTTTGGCGGCGGCCTGGCCGGATGTGAATGTGCCGTGCATCTTGGAATGGAGGGTAAGCGGGTTCATCTGGTAGAAATGAGAGATGAGCTTGCGCCCGACGCAAACATAAGACACCGCCCTCTTCTTCTGAATGAGGTGGCGAAGTATGTTACCGTACATACCGGATACAAGGGAAACAAAGTAACCAAACAGGGGATATATTGCGAAGACCGGGAAGGAAAAGAACAATTTGTACCAGGAACTACGGTAATTTGTGCCCTGGGACAGCGTTCCAGAACAAACGAGGTCAACGAACTGCGGGATGGAGCGCCATATGCTGCCGTGATTGGAGACGCAGCCAAGGTATCCACCATCACCAACGCGGTTTATTGGGGATACCACGCAGCATTAAATATTTGACAAATAATAAATCTTAAAAACAAAGTAAGCCGGAATATGGCAGTTAATCATATTCCGGGCTTACTTTATTTTTGGTTTCTTCATCGTGGAATAGAATAGGCTTGATAAAGGATAAATGCTTACCCAGCAGCCGTGCAATGAATCCAACCAGAAATGCTGCAATAACCGTGCCCTCTCTGACTCCTTCCAGACGATGGGCTAACACCAGTGACAGAAGTCCGGCAATCAACGTCATGGATACATCAAAGATCATTTTTGTTGTTCCAAAGTCTGTATTCCAGGTCGTAACTACCGCCCTTACAAATGATTCTCCCGGAAGCATGGCAACATTGGCAAGGACCTCCAGATATACCCCAAATCCAAGAACGACACATCCCAGGAGCAGATAAACGATTTTTGTAAGATAAAACTGTGGTTGAATGGAACTGAGAAGAAGCATGGTAAAATCAATAAAATAACCAAATAAAAATGAGATCGGAACCTGTAATACATGTTCCGGCTTAAAGTTCTTCCTAAGTATGATGAACTGCAGAATGATAAGTAAAATACTAAAATATATGGTGAACTCCCCAAGTGTCAGCGAAAAATTCAGGCTCCCTACATAAGGGATGGATGAAATCGGTGATGTCCCCAGATTTGCTTTTGTAACCAGACTGACCCCAAGGGAATTGATGAAGAGTCCAGCCAGAAAAATAAGATAACGTTTACACTTTTCCATAAGTACAGTGATTACTCCTTTACCATATTATCATATATTTTAATAAAGGTTTTCATAAACTGTGTTCGTTCATCCTGGGTGATTCCCTGAAATGCCTTATCTTCCAGTGAGCGAAAAGACTGTTCCACAGCGGATTGAAATTCCTGTCCGGTTTCTGTCAAAAATATGTGCAGAGACCGCCGGTTCCCATTTAACATTCTGCGTTCAATAATCTCTTTTTCTTCCATGCGGTTCAAGACCGAGGTGAGCGATGCAGCCTCTATATGGCAGCCGGATGCAATATCTTTCTGGCTGGCACCATTGTGATCCTTTAAATAATCAAGTACCTTTGGCTGTCCCAGGGTTAAACCGGTATCCGTTAATTCTGTAAGCAGCTTTTTCTGTAATAATGCCTGGTTTGCCATTAGTAAATAATGATACGATATTTCCAAAATTGTTCCTCCTTAAGTATAATTGATCGATAAACAAACAATTAGAATCCTAATTATTATAATGCTAATAATTAGGATTCTAATTAAATTACCGTATTATATTAACCCTTAAATTGTGCTGTGTCAATAGGCGATTAAAAATCTGAATTTAATTGTTCCTGCAAAACACCAATAAATTTTTCGGCTGGTTTGGAAAATATCTGATACTTTTTCCATATCATACTCATTTCTTCCTCCAGCCTGGGAATCAGCGGCCGAAAGCAAAGGCTGCTGTTTCCTGTTGTATTAATAATTTTGTCAAAGCCTATGGCGTATCCCAGTCCCTCGTCAACCAGCAGTGAGGCATTAAACAGAAGATTATAAGTAGCCACAATGTTCAATTCTGTAGTCTGTCGTTTCAGCCACTGGGTTAACATACCACCTTTATTTTCCTGCTGGGAGATAATGAGCGGTTTATCCCATAAGTCCTCCG
>NZ_JAWYAJ010000383.1:0-4745 GCF_034124845.1 Robinsoniella sp. | reverse complement strand
GTTATGTCAAATGGACATGTGTCCGGAATCACCAATACAGAAGAGCTGGATCAGGAGCGGATTATGGCTCAGGCAGCCAAATATGTTTAAGAACGGAAGGTGCAGATATGGAAAAAACTAAAATTGAAGGAAAGAAATTTAACCTTAGTGAATTTCTTGTTAAATATGCATTATATATTGTACTGATACTTATGATTGTTTTCTTTATTATAAAAGAACCAAGCTTTTTATCCCTTGGTAACTTTACCAATATACTTAGCCAGGATTCTACGAGAGCAATTCTGGCGCTGGGCGTTGCAGGGCTGATTGTACTACAGGGTACGGACCTCTCAGCAGGACGTATTTTAGGTCTTACAGCGATTATCTCGGCATCCATGCTGCAGTCCACTACCTATGCAGCAAGAATGTATCCAAACCTTCCTGCATTGCCTCTATTTGTTCCTCTTTTAGGTGCAATTGCCGTAGGTATGATCTTTGGTTTAATCAATGGATTTGGTGTTGCAAAATTAAAGGTACATGCGTTTATTATTACGCTGGGTACTCAGTTGATCGCTTATGGAGTTTCCTGTCTCTATATTGACCGCCCGCCTCTTGGCGCACAGCCGGTTGCCAACCTGGATCAGCGCTATATTCATTTTGTAACAGGTGGCTTCCAAATTACCAGTGAATTTAAAATTCCGTATCTGGTGTGTTATCTGGCAATCATTGCAATCATCATGTATATCATCTGGAATAAAACAAAGCTTGGCAAAAATATGTTTGCCATTGGGGGAAATCCGGAAGCGGCTGAAGTATCCGGTGTTAATGTTGTAAAAAATATTATGATCATTTTTATGATTTCTGGTGTTTTATACGGTGTAGCAGGATTTTTAGAGGCTGCAAGAGCGGGATCTACAACCAGTAATACCGGTTTGAATTATGAGTTGGATGCTATTTCTGCATGTGTAGTAGGTGGTGTTTCTTTCACCGGTGGTGTTGGAACGATTCCAGGTGTATTGATCGGAGCTACCTTGCTTCAGGTAATTAACTATGGACTGAACTTTATCAGCGTTAGCCCATATTGGCAGTATATCATTCGTGGTTTGATTATTATCGTAGCCGTATCATTGGATGTACGTAAATATCTTGCTAAAAAATAACTTGATAAATTTGGAAGAGGGTAAAGATTTAAAACTTATGGAGGAGCGTAGAAAATAGATATGACAGAACAAATAAATGATGTATCATCGCCAGGGCAGCAGGATGATATGATTCAAAAGAAAACTGTCCGCGACTGCCTTTATAGCAGAATAAATGTTTCGGTAAAAACCATGGACAAAATTATTTTCGGTCTTGTCCTGGCAATTATAGCAGCACTTATTTGCGGGATTATATTTTAATAAATAAAGGAATTTAAATGAGTGTTATCATATATTTATGAGATTCTCATGCCAAAAAGATGCGTAATGGAAAGAAAAAATTCCTTTACGCATCTTTTTATGGTATAATAACAAAATAATTTCGCACTAATTTTGAAATAAAAAAATATATTTTTTAGGAGCACATATGGACTTATATAAGGTGATTATAGCAGATGATGAAGCGGAAATCCGGGAAGGAATTATCCGTAAAATTGATTGGGCAAAGTATGGCTTTCAGGTAATTGGGAGTGCGGAAAACGGCAAGGAGGCATTGGATCTGGCGGAAAAGCTTCAGCCGGATGTGATGATGACAGATATCATGATGCCATTTATGGATGGTCTTGAGCTGGGGAAGGCTTTGCGCAAGAAGATTCCGTCTACCAAGCTGATCGTATTTTCCGGTTCCGATGATCTGGAATATGCCCACAAAGCCATTTCAATCAATGTGGTTGAATATGTATTGAAACCGGTGAATGCTGAGGATATGGGAAAAATACTGACGAAGCTGAAGCTTTCTCTGGATGAACGATATGAGAGTATGCGTAATCTGGAGAATCTCCGTCAGCATTACATGGACAGTCTTCCGGTTATCCGGGAGCAGTTTTTAGTCAGCCTGCTGGAGGGGCGGGTTACCCAGGAACAGTTTAACCGCAGTGCGGCCATGGCTGGGATTAATGTGGACGCAACGGGATTTATCGTATGTCTGATACAGATTGAGAAGGGGGTACTGGAGGAATCCGTAGAAAATATATTTAAAAATCATGATGATGCCCTGATCCCCATCACAATCAAGCATCTTGTAGATGATGAAATTCGAAAATATTGTGATTTTACCAGCTTTTTCTATGGAGATATTATCGCGATTATTGTCAATGCCAGAAGCCGGGAAGAAATCTATGATTTGATTTCCGGTATTGATGAGGTGTGCAGGGAGTCCCAGAAGATTTACGGACTTGTGACATCAGGAGGCATAAGCCTTATGTGCCATGAACCGCAGACCTTGCGGTATGCCAGAAAAGAAGCCCAGTCTGCCCTGGATTACCGTTTGGTGTTAGGCTCTGGCAGAGCTATTTATATCGGGGATGTGGAGCCGGATACTTCCGTCCTTTTACAGTTTAAAGGACAGGATGAACATGCGATCGTAACTGCCATTAAAATGGGTAAAAAGGAAGATATAATTGAAAATATTGAAGAGGTTTTTGCTAAGTTTGGAGATACGGTTTTGGAAATTGAACAGTACCGGATTTATTTTATGGAAATTAAAATTTCTTTGCTTCGTCTCTGCCAGACATATGGCTTAGACCTGGAAGAAGCTTTAGGTGAAAACTTTAATAACGATAATCAATTGGAAAAGCTGGGCTCTATGGACAACCTGCAACGATGGGTGCAGGAAATCAGCCTGCGGATCAGCAGCATGATAAAAAGCGAACGTGTACATACATCCAGCTACATGGTGGATACGGCATTACAATATGTACGGGAGAATTATGCCGACAGTGAACTGACAGTGGAGCGGCTCAGCGAACACCTCCATGTAAGCCCTACCTATTTTTCCACGATTTTCAAGAAAGAGACAGGAAGCAGTTTTATCGGATATCTGACAGAGACCAGGCTGGAAAAAGCAGTGGAGCTTTTAAATACGACCAATGACAAGAGCTATCAGATTGCAGAAAAGGTAGGATATCTGGAACCCAACTATTTTAGTTATGTGTTTAAGAAAAAGTTTGGCGTATCCCCATCCAGATACCGTAATACCTGACAGGGGGCGCCATGATTCCAATAATAAAAAAGTATGTATGGAAAGCCAAGAAATGGTACCAGGAAAAAAGTATTCAAAATATGCTTGCCATTTATTTTACACTGCTGTCTGTAGTTGGTATGGTCCTGATTGCGGTTCCGCTCTATCTGAATTTTACCAATACAGCGGAGCATATGGTTGAGCAGGAAAATAAGCACGTCATAGACCAGACGAATCAATTTTTGGATACTTATTTAAGAAATATTATGAATGTCTCTAATTCTGTTTATTATCAGGTTATTAAAAATGCGGATCTTGCGAAAGACACGATTGTGGAACAGCTGGATCTGCTCTATAACACCAACCGGGAACAGCTGGTGAGCATCGCTATATTTAATCTTTATGGAAAGGTTGAAGCCGCAGCACCCTTATCGAATCTTAAGGAAAATATAGATCCAAGAGATGAGGAATGGTTTATAAATGCGGAAGCGCAGATTGAAAACCTGCATTTTTCAAAACCGCATGTTCAAAATCTGTTCAATGACCCGGATAACCGTTACCGCTGGGTGGTTTCGATGAGTAATGACGTTGAGATAACGAAAAATGGAAAAAGGGAAAACGGTGTTCTGCTGGTAGATATGAATTTCAGCGGAATTGAACGGGTATGCCAGAGCGCAAATATTAGTGATTCCGGATATGTCTATCTGATGGATGCGGATGGAGAAATTATTTATCACCCGAAACAGCAGCTGCTATATTCCAAATTAGAAAAGGAATCCAACCGGGAGGCAGCAGGATTAGATGATGGAAACCATACGGAGATCTTTCAGGGCGAAAAGCGCCTGGTAACGATTAAAACCGTAGGATATACCGGCTGGAAGCTGGTGGCAGTAACGCCGCTCACAGAAGTCGTTGCAAAATATTCCCAGATCCGTGTCTTTGTTCTGTTTATATTTTGCTTCGGAATGTTCGTATTGATTTTTGTCAGTCTTTTGGTTTCAGCCAGAATCGCAAATCCTATAAAAAGGTTGGAAAAATCCGTTAAAAAGCTGGAAAAGGGCGATTTAAATGTTGAGATTATCTCCAGTGGTCCCTATGAGATTATGCATCTGGGCAAAACAGTAAGTTCCATGGTTGAACAGATGAAAAAATTAATGGATGATATTGTGGTGGAGCAGGAACAAAAGCGCAAAAGTGAACTGGATGCGCTGCAGACACAGATTAACCCCCACTTTCTGTATAATACGCTGGATTCTGTCATCTGGATGATTGAAAATGAACGCTATGACGGGGCAATTACCATGGTGACCTCTCTGGCTAGGCTGTTTCGGATCAGTATCAGCAAAGGAAAGACGATTATCACGGTAAAAGACGAACTGGAGCATGCCCGCAATTACCTTACGATACAGAGTATCCGCTATAAAAATAAGTTTACCTATGAGATTCAGGCGGAGGAAGAGACTTTACAGCTGGCTACCATGAAGCTGATTATTCAGCCGATGGTGGAAAATGCCATTTATCACGGAATGGAGTATATGCTGGAAGATGATGGTGGCAAGATTATCATTAAGTCTTATATTAGGGATGGTGATCTCTACATCGAAGTA
>NZ_JAWYAJ010000382.1:0-2125 GCF_034124845.1 Robinsoniella sp. | reverse complement strand
CATATTGCTCAAGATATTTCTCGTCAATACCTGCTTTTGCTGCGATTTCTGTAATAGGGGACATAGTAGTCTCCTGTGCGATTTCAATGTCTGATTTGTAACCCATAGTTAAATATCTCCTTTCATTACGATTGTTACTGTTCACTCCGCGGTCAGTAACTGCATAAATCCATCTAAAATCGCCTTTGGCGATGGGATTTATACACTCCTGAATCACTTTCTCACGCACTGTGCAGTAAATGCACAGTACTGCCGGAACAGTACTTTCGATCCGTTATGCGTATTCTTCGGAACGGATTTATATTTTTTTCAATGTGCCGATGGACACATCTCCAACAACTGCCAGATCCTCTGCTTCAAAGGAAAGAGGGAAATTATCAGAAAACAAAATTTGGGATGAAGGTGGAAATTCATCATCCCCGGCCCATAGAATAAATTGTACAAAATATCCATTTATGAATTCAAACTCGTAAGATACATCGCCTGATTCTAATTTAGAGGCACCCACTTTTTCCATCTGTGCCTGAAAAAGTTCTAACTTTGAACCGTAGGAAAACGCCAGGCGCATCAGGCATCTTCCCTGAAACTGCCTGAAATAAACTTCTCCCCAGGGTACTTCACGATAAGTCAGATACTTTCCGGTAGTTTCGGAAGCTACACCTTTTGTCAAAAACCGGATCGCAATAATTTTTGCTGCCACTTCATCCAAAAGGGCACCATATCCCTCATCATCAGTCTGTGCTTTTTCCACACGGAATTCCGGATAAAAGATCAGATACTCTTTCTGCATCATGCGCAGTGTAAATACCTGCTTTTCTTCATCAAAGGGAACTCCGGTGCGTCTGCTTGCTTCAATCGGATCTATTTTGCGGAATTCTTCCAGGTAATGCTCGAACGGGATTCGTTCTTTGTTGTCTTTTTCGTACTCAATATTCATCTGTATTCCCATTGCATATTGCAGACCCGCCTGCAATACTGCCACAATAAAACAAATTGAAAGAATTACAGCGTGGCGCCCTTTCCATATCACAATTTTCTTTCAATCTTTACGCTGGGAATAGCGCAAGCAATCTTGTGCTATTCCTGAATCAGCGGCGTAAATGCATTTTTCTTTCACATTTTACTTAATGAATACCGCAAGCAATCTTGCGATACTGCCTGAGCATCTACTCTATTTCAATTATATTTAATCTTCAAATAATGTTGTATCCGTATGTGGTAAGAAACATGCTGCGACAAACTCATCCATATACTGAGGTATTGCACTCAATTCCAGATAAGTCATATTTCTAGCAACTTCATATACTTTCCGTTCAGCCTGTGTGGAACAGAGCATTGCATATGCCCCTGACAGAGATGAATTTCCGATATACTGGTACAATTCCAAAGGAACCTTCGGGAACATACCGATATGAATTGCATTTTCCATATTGATGCCGCTGCCAATACCGCCCGCTACATAGACATGTTCAATCATAGAGATATCAAAATCACAATAGGATAACATCGTACGGATAGCAGAGAAAATAGCTCCCTTTGCACGGATAAAATTATCAATATCAACTTCGGAAATCTCCACATCTTTCACAGAGCCCGCTTCCGACTCAAATGCCAGCACATAGCTGCCCATATCAAACTTATCGTGTCTGACACGTTTGCCTTCACGCACAAATTTGCCTTTGGGGTTAATAATACCGCAGCGGAACAATTCGCTGATAATATCAATAATACCAGAGCCGCAGATACCAATCGGTTTCGTCCCCTCATCTCCGATTACAGAGAGACTGGGTTCCATCGTTTCCTGATCAATGGTACATGCTTCAATTGCGCCATCCGTAGCACGCATACCGCAGCTGATATCTCCGCCCTCAAAAGCAGGTCCCGCTGAGCAGGCACAGCTCATTAAAAAGTCAGAGTTGCCGAATACGATTTCTCCATTGGTACCAAGGTCAATAAACAGTGAAAATTCCGGTTTGTTCCACAAAGCACTTACAAATGCACCCGCGGTAATATCTCCGCCTACATAACTTCCGATATTCGGCGCTATGATAATATGGGAATCGGGATTAATCTGAATCCCAATATCAGATGCATACAAAGAATTTGTTTTAAAGAATGTGGGAAT
>NZ_JAWYAJ010000381.1:0-7584 GCF_034124845.1 Robinsoniella sp. | reverse complement strand
AGGGGCATAAGTTTGGAACAAAAAGCGTTCCATACTTTCTATTGAAGCAGTACCGCAGACTCGTCTGCGGTATGCAAGGGGTATAAGTTTGGAAGAAAATCGTTTTCAAACTACTAATTAAGGAATAGCACAAGCCAGCTTGCGCTATTCAGGAGGTAAAAGTATGAAGATTTTAAAAGGAACATGGAAGTACCAGGTTGTTTTGGCAATGCTGATGTTATGGCTTTCTTCCATGACTGTTTTTGCTACCGGCTCGTCCAGCGATAACTCTCTGGCGACGCTTGGCATTGAAAACGCAGAAGTTTCACCGGAATTTTATTATTCAACAACAGAATATGAAGTAAAAGTACCGGCTGGAACAAAATCATTGACATTAGATCCGCAGCCTTCCGATGTAAATGCAGAGATTGCATCCATCGATGGAAATCAGCTGGATAATGGAAGTGGTACCGTAACAATAACCGTTGCAGCTGAAGATGGGAGTAAGGCAGTTTATACGCTTCATGTAACAGCCGATGCTGCAGCAACAACAGAAGCAGCATCGGAAGCGGCAACTAATCAGGCAGCAGCTTCTGAGTCACAGCCGGCTACAGAACAAAAGACAGCCCAGACAGATTCCGTACAGAATGATACTGTGAAGATGTTAAATACACAGATGGAGCAGGTTAATCAGAAATTGGAACTGGCTATGAAAATATTATATGGTATGATTGCATTTGCTGTAATCTTACTTTTTATAATCATTAATTTGGCGCTTAAGAATAAAGATCTGAAGGATGATTTACGGGAAGCAGAAAATACATTGGACTTTAATACCAATGAATTTGCAAGAAAAGAAAAAACACTGAGTTCGGATTATTATTATGCGCCGGTTCAGGAGATGCAGCCGGAAAGTGCAGATGCTCCCGGGGTACCGTTAGAAAAGGTACAGGAAACCACAGAAGAAGTCTTTGGAAATGGTCAGGCGCAGGTGAAAGCCGATGTACTTTCCAGAAAAGCGGAAGAAAGCTTTGCAAACAATCAGGTCGTGAAACCTGTAAAAAAAGTAAAGAAAGTTTCCGGCACGCAGGATGGAAATGCAGCAGCAGGAGGAACCGCACAAAGACCGGTAAACGGTCAGCAAAATGCGCAAAATCAGCTGAAACAGACCGCTGGGGACAGAAGCCAGGTACACAAAAGAGTTCAGGGTAAAAAAGCACCTCAGGGAAGACCCCAGAGCCAGCCGAAGCAGTCCGAACAGCCCAGACCACAGGTTCAGCCAAAGCAGTCGGTTCAGCCCAGAACTCAGGGTCAGCCGAAGCAGACCGATCAGGCCAGACCTCAGAACCAGGGAAGACCACAGGGTCAGCCAAAACCACAGTCAAAAACACAGGGCCAGGTAAATGCGCCGGATCAGTTGAAACAGGGACAATCAAAGGTTCAGAAGCAGTCTAAGCCAACTGTTCAGCCAAAACCACAGGGGAATGTACAGCAAAATTCAGGAGCAGTACAGCAGCCTGTAAAAAAGCAAAGACCGCCAAAGAAATCGCCCTCAGAAAATCCGAATCCCCAGGTGAATTTACAGCAGCAGGCAGATGAAAATCCCACTGAAGTAGATGTAACCATGATTGATTTATAAAAGGCTATTAGTACAAATGAGAAATAGAGAGACACCGCTTAGGAACGATAAGCGTGTCTCTCTATTTTTGCGATAATCAGTTTGGAATTACCGGGCGTGCAGATCGTGCGATAGCCAATTTGTACTTATCGGGGGGATAGATCGTGTTAGCTTCCAAATTCTAAATTGGGTTGACAGATAATGACAGGTGTTATATTATAAATATAACAAACATAGGATAGAAGGGTGATACTATGATGATAAAAATAGATTTTCAAAGTGAAGAGGCGTTATATATTCAACTTAGAAATCAGATCATATTGGGAATTGCTACTTCCAGCATTCAGGAAGGTGATGTTTTACCTTCTGTAAGACAGCTGGCGGAAGATATCGGAATCAATATGCATACAGTAAATAAAGCATATGCGGTTTTAAAACAAGAAGGATTTGTGACGATAGACAGAAGAAGAGGAGCAATTATATCTCTGGATATCGATAAATTGCAGGCTTTAGAGGAAATGAAAGAAAATTTACGTGTTTTGCTTGCAAAAGGCAGGTGCAAACACATTACCGGCCAGGAAGTTCATGCATTGGTGGACGAGATCCTGGCAGAATATGAATAATAGCAGGAGGAATATCTATGCATAAAGAATTTACAGACAGTGCGCAGACCGCATTAGTGCTTGCCAAGCAGGCGGCAAAGGAATGTGCACAGAGTTATATCGGTTCCGAACATTTACTGTTGGGACTCTTAAGAGAAAGAACAGGAACGGCACATATTGTTCTTGAAGAAGGCGGTGTAGAGGAAGAACAGCTGCTGACTTTAATAGAACAGCTGATTGCCCCGGAAGGCGGTGTTGCACTGGCCAATCCGGATGGTTATACACCACGTGCACAGGCTGTTTTAGAAAGCAGTGAAAAAGAAGCGTCCTTTTTCCAAATGGATGAAATTGGAACAGAACATATCTTACTCTCTTTATTAAGGGACGTGGAATGTGTGGCAACGCGGCTTCTTCATACCATGGGGATACAGCTGCAAAAACTGTATATGGAAATCATGGGGATCATGGGTGCGGATGAGGAAACCTATAAGGCTTATCTGCAGGAAGTAAAGGCGTCCAAGAGCAGACAGAAAAGTTCGGCAACGCCAATGCTGGATCAGTACAGCCGGGATTTGACAGAGCAGGCAAGTCAGGGAGAACTGGATCCGGTTATTGGAAGAGAAGAGGAAATAAAACGTATTATACAGATTTTAAGCAGACGTAACAAGAATAATCCCTGCTTAATAGGAGAACCCGGAGTGGGTAAAACAGCTATTGCGGAAGGTCTTGCACAAAAAATTATTGCTGGAGCCGTTCCGCGGACCATTCAGGATAAGCGGGTTGTTACGCTGGATCTGGCAAGTATGGTAGCAGGGTCCAAATACCGTGGTGAATTTGAGGAGCGAATTAAAAAAGTAATCAAAGAGGTTATGGATTGCAGTGACGTACTCCTGTTCATAGATGAACTTCATACCATTATCGGTGCAGGGGGAGCTGAAGGGGCAATGGATGCTTCCAACATTTTAAAACCTTCCCTTTCCCGGGGTGAGATCCAGTTGATTGGAGCTACAACAATTGAAGAGTATCGTAAATATATTGAGAAAGATCCTGCGCTTGAGCGAAGATTTCAGCCGGTTACGGTAGAAGAACCAACAGAGGAAGAAGCAATTGAAATCCTAAAAGGGCTGCGCCCGAGTTATGAGAAGCATCACCGCGTAATGATCACGGATGAAGCAATTGAATCAGCAGTGAAGTATTCCATGAGATTTATCAGCGACAGGTTTCTGCCGGATAAGGCAATTGACCTGATTGATGAAGCTGCATCCAAAGTTCAGCTGAAAGGCTACCAGGTTCCGGCAAATCTGGAAGAGCTGCAGAATGAAGTATTTGTTTTGGCTCAGGAAAAGGAAGATGCGATTAAAGAAGGAGACTTTGATGAGGCTGCAAGAATAAAAAAGGAACAGGAAGCAAAAGAGAAGAAGTTAACAAGCCTGCGAAGCCGCATAGAGAAGAAGAATGCAGCGAAGCAGCTGATGGTGGAAGAGCCGGATGTGGCCGAAGTTGTATCCATGTGGACCAAGATACCGGTGCAAAAACTGGCTGAAAAAGAAACGCACCGGCTGCTTCGCCTGGAACAGACACTTCATCAAAGGGTCATAGGACAGGATGAAGCGGTAACTGCAGTTGCCAAGGCTATCAAGCGGGGCAGAGTCGGATTAAAGGATCCGAAGCGCCCAATCGGATCATTTTTATTCCTGGGTCCAACCGGTGTAGGAAAAACGGAGTTGTCCAAAGCGGTTGCAGAGACTGTTTTTGGCAGTGAACAGGCAATGATTCGGGTTGATATGTCTGAATACATGGAGAAGCACAGCGTTTCTAAGCTGGTAGGTTCCCCTCCTGGATATGTTGGATATGAAGAAGGCGGTCAGCTAAGTGAAAAAGTTCGCCGTAACCCATATTCTGTCATTTTGTTTGACGAAATTGAAAAGGCACATCCGGATGTATTTAATATTCTGCTCCAGGTATTAGATGACGGGCACATAACAGATGCCCAGGGGCGTAAGATAGATTTTAAAAATACAATTCTCATTATGACATCCAATGCCGGTGCACAGTCCATTATTTCACCGAAAAAACTGGGTTTTGCAGCAGTAGATGATGAAAAACACAATTATAATGTCATGAAGGGCAATGTTATGGAGGAAGTCCGCCGCATGTTTAAGCCGGAATTCTTAAACCGAATTGACGAAATTATTGTATTCCATTCTTTAAACAAAGAAAATATAAAGAGTATCGTTGGCCTTCTGTTAAAAGAATTTACGAAACGATGCAAGGAACAGATGAATATAACTTTAAATGTAAGGGATTCTGTAAAGAGCTTTATTTCGGAAGAAGGTTTTGATGATAAGTACGGAGCAAGACCGTTAAAGCGGGCAATTCAAAATAAGATTGAAGATGCACTTGCAGAGGAAATCCTGGAAGGAAAAGTGAAATCAGGGGATACGGTAAGCGTTGGGTTATCAAATAAAGAAATTAAATTTTATATAAAATAGAGTGAAAGCTAACCGTAACAGTTCAGACAGGTCTGCGCATTTACTGCGCAGACTGTACGAAAACCTGGTGGCTGCAGACGCCCAGCCCTTCGCAGAAGGCGAATTTCAATGGGCTGGATGTGTAACAGTTCATGCTTGCTGAACTGTTTAGCTACCCATTAAATTTTCATGAAGAATGAATAAATCACTAGCATATTTCTCTTTTTTATGATAAAATTTTAAGAACAATAGAATAGAGGATAACTATCAACGAAATACTAGGAGGGCATACTAATGTCAGTTGTAAAAGAATTAATACGTACAGAAGATGACGGAACAATTAGTTTCGGGAATTATGAATTGGACCAGAAATCAAAGCTTTCTGATTTTGAATATAATGGGGATTTGTATAAGGTAAAAACATTTAAAGAAATTACCAAGTTAGAAAGAAATGGAATGTTCGTATATGAATCTGTTCCCGGAACTACCGTAAATCATCTTTCAGCAGATGCAAATGGGGTCAGCTTTGAAGTTGAAGGACCTACAGATGCACAGATCACAGTTGAATTGGAAGAAGATACTGCTTACGAAATCTTTATTGATGACGAAAATGCCGGAAAAATGCAGACAAATCTGGGTGGTAAGCTTTCTTTAAGCGTAGAATTAGATAATACGGATAAAGCTTTTGTTAAAATCGTAAAAGCTTAGAACCTGTTAGAAAATCATTCTTCAGGTGTGTGTATATAAAGCACTTTATCAATCTGTACGTCTTACATCGCAAAAACGAGTGAATCATGATCTAATACGTTGGCGTATTAAGGCTTTGCAAGTTATAAACCCTAGAGCGTGTTTGATAAATCATTCCCGCCATCTGCACGCCCCACTTTGCGGTATATTTGTCCCGAATGAAGGGCACATAGCGGGCTATGTAACCTGAATTCGGGACAAATATACCAAACTGGAACGCACAGATGTCAGAAAGCATTTTTCAAACACGCTCTAGCGGCAGCTGCCAGATGGAAGCGCGTGGGCGCTCATCTGATTTGATGCTGGTGGAAATAAAGTAAAAAGAAGTCCGGTCTTTTCACAGCTATTGTGGAGAAACCGGACTTCTTTCGGATAAATCAGTATTTAAGGAGGAATTGATGGCTAAAGGAAAAACTACGGTATTTTTTTGTCAAAACTGTGGATATGAATCCAGCAAATGGTCCGGGCAGTGTCCCGCCTGTAAAGAATGGAATACGTTTACAGAAGAAGTAATTCAAAAGACCTCATCCGTTAAAGCGGTAAAAAAAGCAAATGAAATAGAACCCATGAAGCTTACCAGTATCCAAATGAAAGAAACTGACCGGATGCAGACTGGAATGATGGAGCTTGACCGGGTCCTGGGTGGAGGTATTGTACAAGGCTCTTTGATTTTAGTTGGGGGGGATCCGGGAATCGGTAAGTCTACGCTGCTGCTTCAGGTATGTAAGAATCTGACTGATAAAGCGGTGAAAGTGCTATATATTTCTGGAGAAGAATCATTACAGCAAATCAAACTCAGAGCCAGCAGAATTGGAGATTTTAAAGATTCTCTGTTGATCTTGTGTGAAACAAACTTGGAAATTATCCAGGAAGTTATTAAAAAAATCAATCCGGAAGTAGTAGTGATAGACTCCATACAGACAATGTATCGGGATGAGGTGAGTTCTGCTCCGGGAAGTGTGTCACAGGTAAGAGAGTCTACAAATGTATTTATGCAGATTGCAAAAGGTCTTGGGATTTCTATTTTTCTAGTGGGACACGTAACCAAAGAGGGTGTTGTAGCCGGACCCAGAGTATTGGAACACATGGTGGATACGGTATTATATTTTGAAGGAGACCGCCATGCTGCGTACCGAATTCTGAGAGGGGTAAAGAACCGGTTCGGATCCACAAATGAAATCGGTGTATTTGAAATGAGGGATATTGGTTTAGTGGAAGTGGCAAATCCATCAGAATTTATGTTGAATGGAAAACCGGAAGGTGCTTCCGGATCGATTGTTGCATGTTCTATGGAAGGAACACGCCCCATATTAATAGAGATACAGGCATTGGTATGTCAGAGTAATTTAGCTATTCCCAGGAGGACAGCAGCAGGAACGGATTATAACAGGGTGAATTTATTAATGGCAGTTCTTGAGAAACGACTTGGCATGCACCTCTCAGCATGTGACGCCTATGTAAATATCGCTGGGGGAATCAAAATGAATGAACCTGCGATTGATCTGGGCATTATAATGGCGGTTGTATCCAGTTATAAAGACTGGGCAATCGATGAGAAGACCATCGTCTTTGGTGAAGTGGGGTTGAGCGGGGAAGTGAGAGCTGTAAATATGCCGGAACAAAGAGTGCAGGAAGCCAAGAAACTAGGATTCGAGACAGTGATTATGCCAAAAGTTTCCCTAAAAGCAGTTGAAAAGATTAAAGGGATACGCATTGTGGGAGTTCAGACGGTAAAAGATGCCGTGAATTGTATTTAACAAATATCTTTCCAGGACTGTTTTCTAAGAGAAGTAATAGGATGTAGCAGATAAACAAAACAAACTGCTATGTCCTTATTTTTATTTTCATAAAGTCAGTTGTATCAGTGATAAAATACGCTCTAGTGATCCATTGTCAATTTCATTTCTAACCGAATAGAGCACTGGTAAAAATAATAGATTGACTCTCTCGTGGCGTAATGGTTTAAGATGAAAAGGAAAGGAGGCAAAATGAAAACAGTAAAAGAAGTAGCGGAAATCACAGGGGTAAGTATCAGAACACTTCGCTATTATGATGAAATAGGGCTGCTAAAGCCTGCGCGGCTAACAGAAGCAGGATATCGGCTCTATGATAATCAGGCATTAGAAAAATTACAGCAGATCATGTTCTTCCGGGAAATCGAAGTATC
>NZ_JAWYAJ010000380.1:0-4424 GCF_034124845.1 Robinsoniella sp. | reverse complement strand
CGTATTCCCTGGATGTGAGTTCTTCCAGCATCTGGAATGCCCGGATATCCTGCATCGCCTGTGATAATGCCATCAGGCGGAGGGATTCCTCCGGGCAGCCATCTTCTCCCGGGTATACCAGAAATGCATCGCCGGATGGGAATGCTGCCCCGGCATCCGTTACCTGAAAAGGGTTAATATGGGACAGGGAATACTGGGAATTGTAGAAATTAAATCCCCAGTGTAAAAATCCCTCCAGCCCGTACTGGTACATCTGTACGCCCAGAATCCGGGTTCTCCCGGAAGGCATTGCAAAAAAGCGGTTTGTCACCTCTTTTCCCTGGGCTCCGCAATAGTAGGTCCAAAGTCCCAGTACCTGATGTTTTAAAAAAGGCTCCAGATGGTCAACTGCCGGGACCGGCTTATCCACAACCCCGCTCTCATAAAAGGCATATCTGGACACTGCATCCATAATGGGATAACCCTTTAAATGGGCGGATACGGATTCCCGGACTTTCCGGTACATTTCCAGATCCTTTTCTTCCGGCTCATCTGATAAATGAAAAAATACCCTTCCTCTTAAATTCCACTCATCCAGCCTGAGCATCAGGGCGTCCAGAAACTGTCCCAGAAATTCCTGATATGCAAAGCTTTGGCTGTCCGTCTCCCAGCCAAATATCCGCACCAGGGTACCGTCCTTCTCTGCCATTACTTTCGGTGCACTTTTCGCCCCCCACTGGGTAAACAGATGGGCGATCTCAAAATATTTCACCCCGCATTCCATGCACATCTGGAAAAAGGCGTACAGTTTCTCAAAGGAAAAGATATATTTTCCGCCCATAACCTTGACGTCCACCAGCTGCACTGTAGTACGCTCTTCTCCTATGGCGGTATCCAGCGGCGGAGTGAAAGCCGGGGTTAATATCATATTCATGCCACGTTTTCCATACAAGGTGATAAAATTTCTCATGATCTCCCAGTGCTGCACAGACCAGGGTTCTACCTGATAATAGTCCGCAAGGCAGTCGCAGTAGAACCATTCTGTATGAAAACAGGTCTGGGGTTTCAAATGTATGGGATAAATACAGATCTCTGTCCGAACCTCACCCACCAGTATCTGTTCTTCATTATAAAACTGCAATATGAGATCCTGATTTCCCTCCATTCCCTGTTCTGCTTCCAGATCAATCCACAAAGCGTGCCATTGACGTGGGATATATGTTATCCTCTCCAGAGAAATATTGCTTAACAAATCAGGATAAAGACCGGGTTCTTTGGAGAGATAATGTCCATCACATTCCCCGCCACAGGGCAGAACGGAAGGCATGAGCTTTACTTCCCGTATCCGCACCGCATCTTTTAAGCTTCCGTTTACTTCTAACCTTCCATATCCGGTATACAAAGAATCCGCCCGGTATGCACATTGGAGGGAAATGGTTTCTCCCCAAAAGCCCGATAACGTTATGCCTTCCAAATCCTCCCCGGGCTCCACTCCCGGAAAGACTTTATTCAGAGAACTTATTAATTTAAATTTATAATCCATTATTTTTATCCTTTCACTAAACAGACGACACCTGTATAAAGAATCAACGAGGAGAGGGCATATATGCCCCCTCCCAGTCAATACATGTGCTTCACTTCGCTGTCGGAATCATTTTTAACAATTCCATTCTGCTATTTTATTTCCACACTGCTCTTTTGTCCTTTGTTTCTAAATAGTTTTTTATAATCCTTGACTTTCGATCCTGGAACCTGGATCACTGCCTTAGAAGATATTTTCTTCAGACAATTGCTGTAGGCTTTGTCCAATACCTTAGATTTAACTTTGATTCTGGTGAGCCTGCTGTCTCCGTAAAATGCCTGTTTTCCAATCGCCGTTACATTTGCACCAATGGTAATCTGCTCCAGCTTCTTGTAATTCTTAAATGATTTCGGTCCAATCTTTGTAACTTTGCATTTTACACCTCTTAAAGTTACCGCTGATGGAACATTCACCTTCTTAACTGACCTGCTGGCAGCACCAACTACCATTACAGCCGCTTTTCCTGCTTCAGGATTGGTCACTTTGTATTTCAGTCCCTTGTACGTCAGAATCTGGCCTTTTTTCAGTGCAGGTACCACAGGCTGTGGAGCCTCATTCGGTTTTAATTCCAGTCCCGCTGCTGCTGACATCAGTCCGGCTGCCGCCTGGTCAATCTGAGCCTGGGCTGCATTTGGATTATTTAAAACTGCTGATGCCGATGCCACTGCGTCTTTCAGGGCTTTTGCACTGCTGTCCGTATATTTCCCGGTATCAAGTCCGGAATATACCTGATAGAGTACTTTCAGCGTTGTGGTGTCTGTTGTGACAACCGGTGCTTCTGTTAATCCTGCCGCTGCTTTCGCCAGGGCTGCCGCTGCCTGGTCAACTACTGCCTGATCTGCTTCTTTACTATTCAGTACCTCCTCTGCAGCTCTCAGTGCTGCAAGGAATGCATCGGCACTGTCTTTTGTGTACTTTCCGGTGTCAATTCCTTTATATGCATCGAAGAGTACTTTCAGCAGCGAGAAGTCTACCGTTTCTTCCGGCTTTTCGGGATCTTCCGGCAATACTGTCAGTGCTGTTGCCGCTGACAGAAGCCCTGCTATGGCATTGTCAACCTCTTCCTGTGTGGCATTTTCATTGTCAATCACGCCAGACAGACGATCCAAGGCTTCTGTAAATACGGTTGCACTATCCTGGGTATATCCGGACAGATCCAGATCTTTGTAAGCATTTTGCAATGCCTTAGCCAATGATTTATCGGTCTCGGGTTCTGTCTCTTTCTTCTCCAGTCCCGCAAGCGCTACCAGCAAACCTGACTCTGCTTCAGCCGCTTCCACTTTTGAAGCATTTTCTTTTTCAAGGACTGCCGATGCATGATTCAGTGCATTTTTCAGGGTTGCTGCGCTGTCTTCCGTATAAATGCTCATATCCATCTGTGAAACAGCATTGTATAAGGACTGCAGCTGTGTCAGGTCCGCCAAAATGCTTTCCAGCTGGGCAATGGCTTCCTGAAGCTTGTTAATCTGCTCCTCTATTGCATCCTGCTCTGCTTTTTCATCTTCCAAAACAGCCTTTGCCTCTTCTATCGCTGCTTTTAATACGGCATAACTCTCTTCTGTATATCCATCGGGAATATAAGCTTCTGCCGCCTCCAGTGCGGTCTGAAGTGCCGTCTTATCTGCAATACGGCGAAATGTCACCGTTACGGTATGATCCTTCTGCACATCGGGAAGCAGTATCGTATTGCCTTCTACGGAATAGTTACCCGTTGATTCTATCTGATCCAGCATATAGCCTTCATCCGGTATCGCTCGCAGCAGAGCGTCATCATGAAGCTTCACTTCCTGGATCTTTGGCTCAACTTTTCCGTGCTCTCCTGCAATCGCCGTAACGGTTGCCGTAGTTACTTCAACCGGTTCTTTCTCTGTAATACTTCCCACTACGGCGTAGTCAATCCGGCTGACACCGCTTTTTACGGTAATCCGCAGCTTATGGTCTGCGTTTTCGTCACTGGCATGAACTTTCAAAACAGGAAGTCCGAAGTTCACATTGCCATTTTCATTATCTACATCATATCCGGTATCTACTGGTTCTTCGTCCAGTGTAATTTCCGCTTCTCCCCAGGGAATCGTTTCGTTTCCTCCGAATATATGGCGAAGCTTCTTGGGAGCATAAACCGTCACATCCGTACCATAGAATGCAATTTCATAGTAAGCCCCTTCTTTACTGCTGGAAGTCCAGCCGGTGTTGGTGGAATCTGTCTGCGTAAACTGTGCCCAGCCTGCTGCCCTTTTATCCGGCTCTTCATTTGCTGTGGTGGACACTGCCTGCGGATCATAAGTAATCTGATCAGACTTGTCATTGACATAAGTCAGAGCCTTCCGCCCGGTGCTGTCAGGAAGCTGTCCTTTATAGGTAACCTTTGCACCATCAATGGCTATCTGAGCTTCCGATGTCTTACGAATTACGGCAGTGTGTTCTTTCATTTCCAGATCTGCAAAGACGGTAGAAGCAAACTTTTCGCCACCGGCTGACGTGTCAATTGTCACCGGTTCACCGCCATCGATAGACACACTGATATTGGCATTGCTGTTGTACTTTCTGTAAAACAGCTCCAGCTTTGTACCATAAAAATGCAGGGTAGATTCCGCTCCCGTTACATTAGTAAAATGAACGTCATTCCCGATTTTGGTTGGGAAATTGCCCTCTTCTGTTTCACGGTAGGTGAAATTGTCATCAAATGAGAACTGGTTGATACCTTCTCCCATATCATTGTCATTAATTGTAACGGTCTTTTCAGCGGTGTCATCTGCCGCTTCATCATACTTGAAGTAGCGGATTTCCCGGATGGCCGGAACCTTGTCTGCCGCCCGCATCACAAGCCGTATCCCTGTTGCCTTCACAGGCGCAAACTGCACGG
>NZ_JAWYAJ010000379.1:0-2521 GCF_034124845.1 Robinsoniella sp. | reverse complement strand
CATATTGTGATGACTGCGGTCATCAGGAGCTGGAAATGGATATCTGCCCGGTGTGCGGCAGTACCAATCTGACGAAGATAGACAGAATGAATGGTTATCTGTCTTACAGCCGTGTACATGGGGATACCAGACTGAATGAAGCGAAGATGGCGGAAATAGCGGAAAGAAAAAGTATGTAAAGCAGGAGGTGCAAAGATGTCAAGCAGAGTAGAAAGAGCTTTGGAAAACCATAAAAAAGGGATGAACTGCTGCCAGGCAGTGGTTTGTGCATTTGCTGATGCGGTAGATACGGATGAAAAATTATTATTCATGGCAGGGGAAGGATTCGGAGCAGGTATGGGCGGTATGGAATGTACCTGCGGAGCCGTATCCGGAGCAGTCATGCTGGCGGGTATGAAAAACAGCGGCGGTGATATTTCAAATCCAACTACCAAAGGGAGCACCTACCGTATTTCCAAAGAAATCGTGAAAGAATTTGAAAATAAAAACGGCTCGGTAGTCTGCAAAGATTTAAAAGGCCTGGAGACGAAAAAGGTTTTGCGTTCCTGCGATGGCTGTATCGAAGATGCTGCCAGAATAGCTGAAAAAATATTAGGACTATAGGAGAGTGCAGATGTCAGAACAATTAGTCAGAACAGAACTGCTTCTTGGAAAAGAGGGCGTTAAGAGTCTGTCAGACAGCAGGGTGGCAGTCTTTGGCGTGGGAGGCGTAGGCGGATTTGCAATAGAGGCACTTGCCAGAAGCGGCGTGGGCACCCTGGACATTATCGACAATGACCAAGTGTGTGAATCTAACATTAACCGTCAGATCATCGCCCTCCACAGTACCATCGGCAGAAATAAAACAGATGTGATGAAAGAGCGGATTGCAGATATTAATCCCGGGATCCGGGTAAATGTTCACCAATGCTTTTACCTGCCGGAAAATGCGGACAGCTTTGATTTTACCCAATACGACTATATCATCGATGCAATTGATACCGTAGCCGGAAAAATACAGCTGGTAATGCAGGCACAGACAGCAGGAACGCCTATTATAAGCTGTATGGGAGCTGGCAACAAACTGGATCCTGCGCGATTTGAAGTGTCCGATATTTATAAAACCAGTGTATGTCCTCTGGCAAAGGTAATGCGTAAGGAATTAAAGGCAAGAGGCGTGAAATCACTAAAAGTAGTATACTCCAGGGAAGAAGCATGTAAACCGGTGCAAATCATTGCAGAAGGCAACCGCAGGGCAATTCCCGGAAGTATCGCATTTGTACCGTCTGTGGCGGGATTAATCCTGGCTGGGGAGGTAATAAAGGATTTGATCAGGTCCAACGTGGAATTGTAGATTTGAGCAAACTTAAGACCATAAGCTGTTAATTGACTCGTTGCCCGCGGAGTCCAATACCTGCGGGGTATTTGACCCTCGCGGCAGTCGCCAAATGGATGTGCGGGCAAATACATTTGATTCGTTACTCGCGGAAATAAAGAGCTGGAAAACCGTAGATTGAAAAATACGGTTTTTTTGCTGTATAAAAAGGAAGGTCTGAATTATGTTTGGTGAATGCCATGCCCATATGCTGATGAATGGGTATAATTATAAGGAAGCAGTGAACTGCCATAGCCAGGGCGTATGTAAAGAGCTGGTTCACAACTATTTTCAGGAATATGTAAGGCAGAATGTGACGTTTATCCGGGACGGTGGAGATGCCCTGGGTGTATCCCGGTATGCAAAAGATATTGCCGGTGAATATGGAGTGGATTTCCGCACCCCTGTTTTTGCTATTCATAAAAATGGACACTATGGCAGTATTGTAGGCAGGGGTTTTGATACCATGAAGGAATACCGGAAGCTGGTGGGAGAGGTGAAGGAATCCGGTGGAGATTTTATAAAGATAATGGTTTCGGGAATCGTGGATTTTAAGGAGCTGGGGGTGATTACCGGTACCTGCCTCAAGCGGGATGAAATTAAGGAAATGATCCATATAGCCCATGAAGAGGGATTTGCAGTAATGGTACATGTCAATGGAAAACAGGCATTTCTGGATTCCGTGGAGAGTGGAGCGGACAGCGTGGAACATGGAAATTATATTGACGCTGAATGTATTGACGCCCTTCTAGCAAATAAGACCGTGTGGGTTCCAACCCTGGTAACCATAAAAAATCTCTTGGGATCCGGCAGGTATGAGGATATCACGGTAAAAAAAATCTATGATCTGGCTGCGGCTAATGTAAAGTCCGCTTTTTCAAAAGGAGCTGTTCTGGCACTGGGCAGTGATGCCGGCGCTTATAGGGTGCCTCATGGAACAGGGATCTGTGATGAGTATCAGGCTTTCATTGAAATACTGGATGTGGAAAAGCAGGAAGCTGACCGCCGTCTGGCACAGGGGGAGCAGCAAATCAGAATTAGGTTTCAAACAGGATTTAATGCTGCAACGCACTAAATTTGGTTTTTGTTGATTAAATACGCTTTGTAGATGTAGGCAGTGTACGGAAAGAGAAGGGGGCGGACCAGGAGAGGGGTTTGGAAGGCTCA
>NZ_JAWYAJ010000378.1:0-6662 GCF_034124845.1 Robinsoniella sp. | reverse complement strand
CACTCATGAAAGCGTCTCCGCATCCAATGGTATTTTCAACCTGAACTGTCAAAGGAAATACCCGGTAAACAGCATTACCATAGCGGACAATGGACCCCTCTTCTCCTCTGGATACAGCCACACAAGAAATTCCTTGGGATGCAATCTGATCTATCCCGTCCATAATTTCTTCCTCGTTTTGAATCCTCTTTCCAGTCACCTGAGAAAGCTCATCAACATTTGGTTTGACCAGAAAAGGGGTTTGTCCAATTCCTCTGATCAGATTATCCGAACTGGTATCCAGAAAAAATCTTATCTTTTTTCCCGTCTTTCCGATACTCTCCATAATTAGATTGTATATGTAAGGTACTGATGTATTCGATGCATCTCCAGACAATACCAGATAGTCCCCGTCCCGGAGTGTCTC
Organism: Robinsoniella sp.; assembly: GCF_034124845.1. Classification (NCBI taxonomy): domain Bacteria; kingdom Bacillati; phylum Bacillota; class Clostridia; order Lachnospirales; family Lachnospiraceae; genus Robinsoniella; species Robinsoniella sp. The sequence continues at coordinate 6,256 of NZ_JAWYAJ010000378.1, read as the reverse complement.
CTCCAGCGAAATGAGCATCCCTTGACAAATCTCTTCTGGTATCTCTCGCCCCCGCTCCGTTATTAAGGTGCAGGAATGATTTTCCTCAATTAAAGCATAATTCATACGGGATTCCCCATCTTCGTATTGGAGAAAATGAGTTTCCACTTCACTCTCCTTCAGCATGGACTCAATCTTCTTTCCCAATTTTCCAAATCCAATTCCATAGGCTCTGCTTTTGCACCCCAAAATTCTTAAATTAACAGACACATGTGTCCCTTTCCCACCAAGTACATCTTTGGATTGCTTGATTCGATTTGTATTGTCCCGATCAAATTCCTTAATAAAAAGCAACCTGTCAATTGCGGGATTAATGGTTAATGTACAAATCATGTCAACCTCCTTTCCATATCAATTATTTTTGTTTATGTTGGAATTATATTACAAAACAGTCATAAATGCAAGTAATATTTTAAACTATTCGCTTGTTTTAGTCTTTATATTGTTATTTTCCAAATTTTTCCATATTCGATTTTTGTTTATGACTGTTTTATTTATTACAAACAATTAAATTGTTTTTTCCTCGCTATTGCGTTATCGTTAACGCTGTTGTATAATTTATAGCATACAACACTATTGTTTGTCAAGAAAAACATACTGCGTTGAATCTTTAAGGAGGTATATATTATGAGTAAATGTAATACAAATCCTGATGACTATGTCATCGGCATTGACATCGGAGGTACCAACTTCCGCATCGGAGCCATTACCCAGGATCTGACACTGGAAAATGCCAGAAGAGTCAGTAGCCGCCAGTTGTTTGAATCGGATGATCCCATTCTGGTTCTCGCCCGATTTCTCTCTTCCTACATGGAGGAAATCCCAGGCACCTGCCGCGGCATCTGCCTGGGATTTCCCGGAACCGTTGACAAAAAAAAGCAAGTGGTCTATTCCTGCCCCAACCTCCCCAGCATTACTAATAAGAATGTTGCTGGTATCCTGGGCGAACGGTTTCATCTTCCCGTTTGCGCTGAGCATGATGTGATCCTTTTGTTGTCCAATGATTTAAAATCCGCTAATTTACAGGCATTAGACTGTGTCATTGCCCTTTATGTGGGGACCGGCCTTGGAAATGCACTTTATATCCACGGACGCTTTCTGGAAGGAAAAAACGGAGTTGCAGGAGAACTGGGGCATATCCCTGTATTGGGTAACCCAGAACCTTGTCCATGTGGAAATCAGGGCTGTCTGGAACTCTTTTGTGCCGGAAAAAAGCTAGAGAAAATACAGGAAGAATTCTATCCTAAAATTCCCTTTGATGAACTCTTTTCCCACTACAGTACAGACGGTCCTCTTGCCTTATACGTGGATGCACTGGCTGTGGCTGCAGCTACAGAAATCAATATCCTGGATCCAGACTGTATCCTACTGTCAGGCGGGGTCATTAACATGGCTGATTTTCCTTATGAACATTTGACTCAGAGGATACGCAGTTATGTCAGAAAACCTTTCCCGGAGCAGTCACTCACTTTTTTAAGAGGTATCACCGACCCCTTTTCCGGAGTTTTGGGTGCTGGAATTTATATGTGGGATCGCATATAATTATCCATATTTTTGTGGAAATCAAATTATAAAAATGTGGTTTTTTATATAATTCGGTCATTTTATCATTGACAATTATGTATCTCTATGCAATAATGAGAATACCTTAGCTAATAAACCAAAATTCAAATCACGAGAAAGGAACGATCTATATGAACAAAGTATCACCCTCTGTCATGTGTATTGATATGATGGAATTAAAAAAGCAGCTGAATGCTTTAGACCAGGCAGGTGTGGATTTGTACCACATTGATATTATGGATGGACATTTTGTTCCAAACTTTTGTCTGAACGGATATCTGATGCAAGAAATTCGCAAGGTTTCCAAGACACCAATGGATGTGCATCTTATGGTAACCAATCCTATGGATTACATTCAGTATTTTGCTGAGTGCGGTGCTGACACCATCACGTTACATATTGAAACTCTGGAGCATCCCATCCGGGCTATGAAACAGATACGCAGCCTGGGAAAACGTACCGGGATTGCTATCAATCCAGCAACCGATTTAGCATCCCTTAAATACATGATGGAATTCATAGATATGATCTGTATCATGAGCGTAGATCCAGGTTTTGCCGGACAGACGCTGGTTTCCACAGCTTATGAAAAAATTACAGCTGTGCGCAGAATGTTTTCCGAAGCAGGATACAATATTGACATCATGGTGGACGGACAGGTAAAAGAAGAGACCGCCCCCAAAATGGTTGCCGCCGGTGCAAATGTGCTGGTACTGGGATCCTCCGGTCTCTTTAAATATCCGGAAGAAAAATATCCGGAAGTGATTTCTATGTATCAGAATTACTAAGAATAAGAAAGGAAAATAATTATGGAAAAGTTAACGATGTTTGGTATGCCGATTGTTCTTTCTACAGAAGATCAGAAGCTGAAACCAAAAAATAAAAATGTAAACTACGAGGATTATTCCCGTAAATATTCTAAGGGTATGTTTGGCCTGCTGGCTGATAATTCCTATCTCAAAGAAGATGAACCCTATTACGACTTCTACAAGGCTATTGTGGATGACAGCGTGCGGGCAAAATTTTCAAATGAAAATCTGCGCTATGACAGCACGGTGATTATGGAGGGGTTTGCAGGGAAAGAATTCAAAAAAACGGCTGGACATTTCCACTGTCTGATTCCTGGAAAAACGGTAAGCTATCCGGAACTGTATCAGGTAATCAAAGGAACCGCACTTTTTGTTATGCAACGCGTAAACGATAACACAATAACAGATGGAAATATGGTAGTTCAAGACATCATTCTGGCTGAAGTTCATGCTGGTGAATCCATTGTGGTTCCTCCCGATTTTGGTCACTGTACGGTGAATATCGGATCTGAGACCATGGTCTTTGTAAACCTGGTATCCTGCGATAGTCATAATTCCTATGAATCCGTTAAGAGCAGCGCCGGCATGTGCTGCTATGTCTTGAGAAATCCGGATGGAAGTTACCACATTGAAAAAAATCCGCATTATGATTTCGCTTGCCAGCCACGGATCGTAGTTCCCACAGACTCTCCTACGCTGGGCATCTCGAAAAATGTACCTGTTTATACTTCTTTTTTAAAAGCTCCGGAAACCTACCGTTATTTAAACGAACCGGAGGGTCTGATGTCCGATTACTTTTCAATGCTGAAAGATAAAGAGTAAAATCGGAGCAGTATCAATACTACTTTACGTATAGAAGAATCCCGACCAAGCCGCTATCAGCTGATCGGGATTCTTCTATTTATTTCAACAGCCTGCCTTTACATTACCGATATCTCCTCTCTGACAATCCGTACCCACTCACGCAAATTCTCCGGATTCTTACCCAGCGTATGATTATCTTTCATAATAATTTCCACACAATTATCTCTGCATATCCGCAATGTTTCCCGAAGATCACGCCTCACTTTATCCTGGTCCAGCTTTGATGATGCAAGATCCGTCGGTGACGGCTTCAGGGAATAGATATAATCCTGTTTTAATTTAGATGCCATCATTTCTTTATCCGCCCAGGGCGATACCGAGATTCTCCGAAGATTGCTCACTTCTTTTACAATATCAAACCTCTGATCCATTGGTTCACAGCAGCCGTAGCAGGTCAGGCCGAAGCGCTCCATGATGGGTTTCTGATAGGGGAATATGAATTCTTTGAACATTTCCGTTGATACTCCCACTGTGATCTGGCTTTCTGACAGCCCCCACATATCTTTGGTTCGAACCCTGCCGGAAAAATCAGATGCAGGAAGTTCCGTAGTATACCCGATTCCTCCGGACCCTACATAGGAATTATCGTTGTTAAGAGAAAAGAGCCCATTTTCCTCCAGGAAATCCAGTTTTGCCATGACTCCATCCCGGAGCATTGCCATCATTATATGTATATTCTCCGGTTCATCATAAAAATCGTACATCAGCTGTTCCATGCCTCTTAAAAACGCCGCTTCATCCGTCAAGCCAACTGACCAAAACCATGCGGTATTTCGTTGTGTTTTCAGGCTTCCTTCAAATAATTCACAGGCTGTTTCATACAAATTATTCGTTGCATCGTAGTTCAGGATATATGCTTCTTTTTCCACTTGGGCAAGCTCATCGTAGTCTTTCATAATTGCATCAATGTGATAAGCCCCTCCCTGTTCCATTTTAATTCCTTTGTTGAATTTGGACACTTTTCCCTGCAATCCCCAGGGCTTTACTTTGTGTACATAAGGAAGGGTAAATACTGGTTCTACTACGTAGTCATCATTCATCTGCTCTCCCCAAAAGATCTGCTTTCTGATATGCAGCTCCCAGTATCTGGCAATACTGTTTTCGCACTGTATGATTTTATCCGGAATGATTTCATTCCAGCCATTTTCCGGATCACACAGAATCAGGGGACGGGTATGCTGCAGCATGTTGTGTGCCGTCCATAATTTCCGCCGTTCCCGCATAATCGGTTTAGCCGCTGACTCTGCCATTCTTTTAGCCAGCTCACGTAATATTTCCCGGTCCTTCTTGGGGAAATCTAAATTGCTGTAATCAGCCATATTAAAATTTACTCTGATATTCATATGTTCCATAATTGCTCACTCCATTTCAATAAAATTCTTACTATAGACTGTACAATCTGCTATAATGAGTATAGTTTATTCAAACATGCTTAACAATCCAAATAGTTGCTGTTCTATTATATTAAAATTGCTGTTTTATAGAGAGGTATGATATGAATATCGAGCGTAAGAGTTATGTGCTGGCAAATGAAGCCGGGGTATCTCCAGGATCGGAGTTTTTTATTGCATCGGAAGAATGCCAGGATACGGATATCTTCAATCATCTGGTTATGTGTGGACAGTACCATTGTACGGACGGTTATGTGATAGACCGTCTCTTTTATGACTGTCTTTTTATTGCCTATATTGATCAGGGAGCCATGGACATTGATTATGAGGGTACCCACCAAACTGCTGTTGCTGGCGATGTTGTTTTTATGGATTTAAAAAACCCTCACCGTTATGGGGCAGCAGGCAGCCTGGATTTTAGCTGGCTTCATATCAAGGGGAGTATCTGCAATCATATCTATGAACATTATCGTAATAAAAACGGTATTATCATACATGACTATACCTGCAGAGATATTTCCTCGAATATCCGTTACATCCTGTCATCCTTCAAAACAGGACAACTTCTGAGTAAAACGGATCTGTCCTCTGCTATCTATAAGACCCTGATTTCTTCACTTTCCGCTGAAAATAACAGTACTGCTTCCAGATCAACCAGAGTGGTCACTGTGGCTATTGAGTATATGAAATATAACCTCAGCAACAAAATCAGTCTCATTGATATTGCTTCTTCCGTTCATATGAGTAAATATCACTTTATCCGGATTTTTAAAAATAATACCGGGTATTCGCCCTATGAGTATCTGCAAAAGCTGAGGATGGATACCGCCAAGCACTTGCTGCATACTACGAATAAAACCATTGGTGAAATATCCAGAGCGGTAGGTTACCAAAGTGAAATGGGATTTACTTCTGCTTTTTGTGAAAAAGTTGGCATCTCACCGGGAAGGTATCGAAACAGCTTGTTTTAGCTAACCTTTTCATTCTACTTTTCAATAGGATATGTTAGTATACTGGCTGCTGCTGGGTGATGCAGTGGAGCATACCACCGTATTGGTATAGGGCTGTCACATTAATCGGTACAATGTCCCGCCCGGCATACAGCTTTGACAGAATTGCAGCAGCGATGTCATCGTTGCTGTCTCCATATACGGGCAGCAGCACAACCTTATTACCCACATAAAAGTTGAGATAGCTGCCCTTGTAGTCAAGTCCTTTCACGTTTTTGGAGGTCAATTGTTTCTCGGCCACAAGACCACCTCCCATTGTTTTGCATACATTATACTGCATTTACCTTTTACAAACAATAAGAAGTTATTCTTCTTCCCGCCGTCAAGACTGGTTACCTGAAAGGATTCAGGAAATAATCCATTATTTCCTTGTAGTCACGCGCTTACTGCTTCCATAAACGGTGTAACTACCAGGTCTTTAGCTTTTATAATTCGGACGAATAAAGCTGATAGATACCGGCAATTTCAAGCACGGTTGCCAGATTCTTCAGTATGTGGATCTTAGCTCTGCGGATACACAAAACTGATGTGTATCCGCAGAGCTTCTTTTTCATTATTTAGCTGTTACTGTAATTTCCTC
>NZ_JAWYAJ010000377.1:0-3361 GCF_034124845.1 Robinsoniella sp. | reverse complement strand
TGGAAATCAATGCCGAGGCTGAGATGGCAGAGGAAGACAGCGTATACAACTATTATAAAAAACTGATCCGCCTGAGAAAAGAAAATGAGATTATGGTCCAGGGCAGATTTGTTCCCCTTCTGGAAGAAGACGACCATATCTATGCATACGAAAGACTTTGGGAAGGTGAAAAAATTGTAGTGGCATGCAATTTTACAAAAGAAGTGCAGGCATGCGATTTGTTCCGGGGATTAGAGGACGGCAGAGAGCTGATATCTAATTACAAAGAACATAAATCAGGTGTACTTCAGCCTTATGAAGCCATTGCAGTTTTGTGCAAAATATAATATCTCATATAACATATAAAAAATAACTATCGGTAAATCTTAATTGAACTTCGGTTCATAAATAAAATTTACCGATAGTTTTTTTATGCAGAAATTAAAATGACAGATGGACAAGCCGTATCAACATGCTTAAAAGCATCTTTTTTTGTTATTGAAAAAAATGTTTGAAAAAAATGTTATGATATTGATAGAATTTACAGACAGGTATACGAAATAATAAGTGTAACAGGTAATACGTTACAGCAAGCTTGCAGGCAAATACCTTGCACAATTCGGCGGGATATTTGAACCTCGCGGCAGCCTTCAGCCGGATATACAGAGATGTAGGAATGGCTCGCTGTCCACGGGAATAAATCCATGGGGGAAAAAATGAAAATAAGAGAAGAAAATTTTATAGAACAATTAAAAATAAGAAACGAAAAAGCTCTTATGTATATCATAGACCAGTATGGAGGACTTCTAAAGTCTGTGATAGGAAAGCACATGTATGCTTTGAAAGATTATCAGGAGGAATGTTTAAATGATGTCCTCTTAGGAATCTGGAATAATATTTCTTACTTTGAGGAAGAGAAGAATTCCTTTAAAAACTGGGCGGCGGGAATTGCCAGATATAAAGCGATTGATTATCTCAGAAAATATGCCAAAGAACTGGAAAATACAAACTGGGAAGATGTCGTTATAGTAAAAGAAGATGAGGCGATTCAAAAGACGGTGGAACAGGAAATTTCGGAGGAACTGGAACGGATGCTGTCATGTCTGTCACCGGAAGACCGGGAAATATTTTTAAAGATATATGTGGAAGAGCAGGAAATGGATGAGATCAGCAAAGAGACAGGTCTCAAAAAAACAGTTATTTATAACCGCGTATCCAGGGGTAAGAAGAAAATAAGAACATTATTTTCAAATGGGAAAGGAGCAGATATCGTATGAAAAGAAATATATATGAATTATTAAATGAAGTAGAAACAGACTTAAGCGAATATCAGGATGAGCATTTAACACAGCTGGAAAACAAAAGAATAAAGAAAAAGGTGATGGGGAATATGAAAAAGAAAAACAGTGGAAAGAAAATAGCAGTGGCTGCCTGTGTCTGCCTGTGTGCGGCAGGCCTGGCAGCAGGTCCGTTAAAAGGGGAAGTACAGGCTGCAGTGAAATATGTGTCTTATACCATCGCAAATTCACTTGGCATACAAAAGGATTTATCCCCTTACGAAAGCATCTTAAATCAGTCTGTAAGTGATGCAGGAGTAACAATTACATTAAATTCTGTCATTCTGGATGAAAATGAACTGGTAGTTTCCACTACAGAGGTCTATGAACGTGAATTGCAAGAAAATGATATGAGTACCATCAGCGGCAGAATATTTATTAACGGAAGAGATGTAAGTACAGGTGCAAGCGGAGGAACCGCACAGGCAGACCCGCATACTATGGAGAGTGTAATGCATTACGATATCAAAGGGCTTGATACCAGCAGCAAACTGGATTTTGAACTGGTATTCAGTGACCGTGAGGGAAGCGGAAACTGGGAATTTGCATTTGAGGCAGATGGAAGTAAGCTAAGTATCGACACATTCCGCCTTGCAATGGACAATACTTTCCAGTTGCCGGACGGAACTCAGGTAGTATTAAATGAATTTACCAATAATGCACTGGGAGAAAAGATATATTTCACATATAATACAGATCGCTGCAATTATGATATGAAACTGGAAGGAACAGACAATCTGGGGAACGAAGTAAACTTTTATCTCTCCAGATCCGGCAGCGGTCAGGGACGTTTTAATATTGATGATTTAAGGCCACATATCGGAGAGGATGCATCTTCCGTTACATTGACCCTTTATGCAGTAGAATTTCCGAAAGAAAGCGGTAAAATGAGTAATGATTTTCAAAAGATTGGGGAACCTTTTACAATAAACTTAAAATAAGGATTGTTGGAAAGTTATAAAACAAAAAAGATTAAATGAAGACTGCAGATGCAGTCTTTGTTTTTGTCGGAAAAGATTGGAAATAATATTCAAAAACTACTTGACAAAATGAACTGTAATTGATATTATTACAGTATCAACTGTAACTAACAGGATAACAGATAAGATAAAGAGAAGGTGGGAAGGAATGTGACCAGCGAATTTACTGTGGCAGTTCATGCAATCGTTTTTCTAAATCATAAAAAAACCATTTTAGCCAGTGATGTTCTGGCAGATAATGTATGTACCAACCCAGCCAGAATACGGAAAGTGATGGCTAAGCTGAAAAAAGCAGGGCTGGTCGTAACGAAGGAAGGTATTGATGGGGGATATTATTTTGATCAGGATCCCAATTCCGTAAATTTACAACAGATTTGTGATGCGCTGGATACCAAGATTGTTTCTTCTGGATGGCGTTCAGGAAATGCCTGTCTGAAATGTTTAATTGCTTCAGGAATGGCAGATATTATGGATGAAATTTATGAAGATTTGGATGATGCTTGTAAGAAGCGCCTGAGTCAGATCACCATACAGAATATTGATGATAAAATTTTTAAGTCAAAACCTGCACTTTAACAGCAGAATACGCGTTGCTGTAAAGTATAAAATCACAAATAACAGAGATAATACAACAAAAAAAGGAGTAATCGCTTATGAGTCTTATTAAAACAAATGAATCTAGTTTTGAACAGGATGTATTACAGGCACAGGGACCTGTATTAGTTGATTTTTACGCTGACTGGTGTGGACCATGTAAAATGGTGGGTCCGATCCTGGAGCAGATTGCAAATGAGGATACATCTGTAAATATCGCAAAAGTAAATATAGATGAAAACCCAAATCTTGCAGCAAAATACAAGGTGATGTCTATACCGACATTAATGGTATTCCGTAACGGACAGCCAGAGAAACCAATGGTTGGAGCAGGATCCAAAAAGCAGATTCTGGATTTGATCGGTTAAATTACAAAAGGATAATATAAAAAATAAATAGTAGTGAAATGTTACAGTAGTCAAAAACCCCGCTGCAAGCAACGGGGTTTTTGTTCTCCGCTTCCGCTCCGGT
>NZ_JAWYAJ010000376.1:0-16625 GCF_034124845.1 Robinsoniella sp. | reverse complement strand
CGGATTTATAAACCGCAGGATGGGGACCTTAAGCGGCGGTGAACAGCAGATGGTGGACTTTGCCAGAGCCAGAATGCAGCATACGCCCTGGCTGATTTTAGATGAACCAATGGCTTCGCTGGATTATAACAGGCAGCATGAATTTATGCATCGTCTGGTTCAATATGAGAAACGGTATGGACAGGGCATTCTCATGAGTGTTCATGACCCGAATTTTGTTCTGCGCTATGCAGACCGGGTGATTGTGATGGGACAAGGTGTAATTCAGGGCATAGTAAGCTGCAGGGAAGATGGATTTGAAAATAAGCTGACCGGGTTATTGAACAAATCATACGAAGGTCATTTACAATTAATAGAAAAAGATGATAAATATTTTTATTACTGGAAGGAGGAAACACATGTTTCGGGCAAAGGAATTTGTGAAAGCAGCGAGTCTTGAAGAGGCATATACGTTAAACCAAAAGAGAAGCAACGTCGTTCTGGGAGGTTTTGTATGGCTTAAGATGGGTGACAGGAATAAGCAGGCAGCGATTGATCTGTCTGGACTGGGATTGGATACAATTAAGGAGGGTGAGGGGGAATTTTCCATTGGAGCCATGTGTACGCTTCGCATGCTGGAAACCCACACGGGACTGAACAAAGCTTTTGGAGATATATTTAAAGAATGTACCCGCCATATTGTAGGCGTGCAGTTTCGCAATTGTGCCACTGTGGGAGGCAGCGTATACGGAAGATTCGGATTTTCGGATATCCTTACCTGTATGATGGCACTGGATACTTATGTGGAACTGTATAAGGGCGGGATCATTGCACTGAAAGACTTTGTAAATATGTCTAAGGATTCTGATATCCTGGTACGGGTGATAATCAAAAAGGATGGGCGCAAGGCGGCTTATCTGTCGGAGAGACAGACGAAGACAGATTTTCCGGTGATTGCCTGTTGTGTGGCAAAGGATCATGACCGGTGGTATGCGGCAGTGGGAGCCAGGCCTTATCGTGCGGTGCAGGTGACATATCCGGCGGATGAGACAGAGTCTATGATAGATCTAGCGGAAAAAGTATCCAAAGAATTTACTTACGGCAGCAATTTAAGAGGAAGTGCAGAATACAGAGAACATCTGGCAAAGGTATGTATCAGGCGCTGCGCCTGCAAAATTACAGGAGGTGAAGCATAAGCATGGAGATTAAATTTCAGTTAAACGGTAAACCGGTCACGGCAGTTATAGAAGCCGGAACTGTTCTATTAGATGTGGTTCGAGAAAAGGGCTGTTACAGCGTGAAAAGAGGATGTGAAACAGCAAACTGCGGCTTGTGTACCGTACTTGTAGACGGAACTCCGGTACTGTCCTGTTCCACACCTGCTCCACGGGTTAACGGCAGAAAAGTTACAACTCTTGAGGGCATGCAGGAAGAAGCAAAGGCATTTGGAACATATCTTGCAAATGAAGGTGCCGAACAGTGCGGATTTTGCAGCCCGGGATTTATTATGAATGTCCTTGCAATGGAAAAAGAATTAGAAAAACCAACCGAAGAGGAAATCAAAGAATACCTGGCAGGCAATCTTTGCCGCTGCACGGGATATATGGGACAGCTGCGGGCAATCCATAAATATTTGAACAGGGAAGCAGATGGGCACAAAGACGGGAGGAATGTATGGAAATGAAACAACGTTTGGTGAATACACCAGTAATGAAAAAAGATGCCATGGCATTGGTAACCGGACAGCCGGTATATACAGAAGATCTGGCGCCGAAGGACTGTCTGGTTGTAAAAGTACTCAGAAGCCCCCATGCCCATGCGCTGATTGAAGAAATTAAGACGTCGGCGGCACTTAAGGTTCCCGATATTGTAGGCATCTATACCTATGAGGATGTGCCGAAGAAGAGATTTACCATGGCTGGGCAGACCTTTCCGGAGCCAAGTCCGTATGACCGGCTGATTCTGGATCAGAGAGTCCGGTTTGTAGGAGATGCGGTGGCAATTGTTGCCGGTGAAACGGAAAATGCCGTGGACAGAGCTATGCGCCTGATTAAGGTAAAATACCAGGTCTGCGAACCGGTATTGGATATTCATAAAGCAAAAGGAAATAAAGTCTTAGTCCATCCGGAAGAAAACTGGAAAAGCCTCTGCCCGGTGGGAGCAGACAATAAACAGAATCTCTGTGCCCAGGCAAGTGATGAACACGGTGATGTGGAAAGCGTTCTGGAAAAATGCAGATACCGTGTGGAGCAGACGTATCACACCAAGGCGAACCAGCAGGCGATGATGGAAACCTTTCGGACATTCTCCTATATGGATGTCTATGGAAGGCTGAATATTGTGTCCTCTACGCAGGTTACCTTTCATGTAAGAAGAATTCTGTCACATGCACTGGACATACCCAAATCCAAGATTCGTGTCATAAAGCCCCGAATCGGTGGAGGTTTCGGCGCGAAACAGACTGTTGTCACAGAAGTTTATCCGGCTTTTGTAACCATGCAGACCGGAAGAGCAGCCAAGATTATTTATTCCCGTTATGAGTCACAGATTGCATCTTCTCCCCGGCATGAGATGGAAATCAAAGTAAGGCTGGGTGCAGATGAGGAAGGAATTATCCGGGCAATTGATGTCTATACTCTTTCCAACACCGGTGCTTATGGGGAACATGGACCTACTACGGTAGGGTTATCGGGACATAAATCCATACCGCTCTATGGGAAGCTGGATGCTTTTAAATTTGCCTACGATGTAGTTTATACCAATGTTATGTCAGCAGGCGCTTATCGCGGCTATGGGGCGACCCAAGGTATTTTTGCAGTGGAGTCGGCAGTGAATGAACTGGCGGCGCAGATGAAGATGGATCCGGTGGTACTCAGACAAAAAAACATGGTACAGGAAGGCCAGGTCATGCCTGCATATTATGGTGAAACGGCCAACAGCTGTGCCCTGGACCGCTGTATGGCACGATGCAGAGAGATGATCGGCTGGGACGGGAAATTTCCCCGTAAGGACATGGGAAATGGCAAAGTCAGAGGTGTAGGCGTAGCAATGGCTATGCAGGGTTCCTCTATTTCCAATGTGGATACCGCATCGGTTGCCATCAAAGTGAATGACGATGGATTTTACAGCCTAATGATTGGAGCTTCCGATATGGGAACAGGATGTGATACCATCCTGGCACAAATGGCTGCAGACTGTCTGAACTGCCATATGGAGGATATTGTCGTGCATGGCGTTGATACGGATATCTCCCCTTATGATTCCGGCTCCTATGCATCCAGTACCACTTACCTCACCGGTATGGCAGTGGTGAAAACGTGTGAAAGCCTGATTCGCAAAATCTGTGAAAAGGGTGCCGGTTATCTGGGGCTTAAGACGGAACAGGTAGATTTTGACGGGGAAAAAGTATATGAAACAGATGGTGAAAAATGCATCACTTTAAAAGATATCGGCAATTTTGTTATGTGCAACAACGAAGAGGCACTTATGGCTTCTGAAGCGCATTCGTCGACCGTATCACCGCCGCCGTTTATGGTTGGAATGGCGGAAGTGGAGATTGATAAGGAAACGGGACATATTGAGTTAATCGATTATGTGGCAGTCGTGGACTGCGGAACTGTGGTAAATACCAATCTTGCCAGAATCCAGGTAGAGGGCGGAATTGCCCAGGGGATCGGTATGGCGCTCTATGAAGATATTACCTATTCCGAAAAAGGGCAGATGTATCAGAATTCTTTTATGCAGTACAAGCTGCCAAGCAGACAGGATGTGGGAAATGTCCGGGTGGAATTTGAAAGCAGCTATGAGCCAACGGGTCCCTTTGGAGCAAAATCCATTGGAGAGATCGTAATAAATACACCGTCACCGGCGATTGCACATGCAGTGTACAACGCGGTGGGAGTGCAGATTCGGACACTCCCCATCACTTCCGAAAAAATATTTTTTCATATGCAGGAGAAAGATTCATGAACCTGGCATTGATCTTATTGGCGGCTGGAAACAGCCGCCGTTTTAAAAGCAATAAGCTGCTGCATCAGATTGGAGAGAATCCCATGTACCTCCATATTGTTAGAGAAATAGAAGCTTTGCCAGCAGATGTATTTGTATCAAAAATCATAGTGACCCAGTATCCAAGGATAGCGCAGGAAATGAAAAAAAGGGGATACTGTGTAATTCATAATCCTCACAGTGAATGGGGGATTTCTCATTCTATAAAATTAGGCATAGCAGCTGTCATCAGAGCTAACAAGGATGTGGACGGGATTTGCTTTGCAGTATGTGATCAGCCCTTTTTAACAGCGAAATCCATTCACAACCTGGTGGAAACCTGGCAGTCCTCGGATAAAGGCATTGCGTGTCTGAAATATCAGAGCCAGACTGGAAATCCGGTGATCTTCCACCGGAAATATAACGGGGAACTGATGAATCTGGATGGGGATACAGGAGGGAAAAGAGTTTTAAACCGCCATAAGCAGGATGTGGTATATTGTGAGCTTGCCGATGGGAAGGAATTAGAAGATATGGACAGCCTTTGATAGAGAAGCGGTCAGATGCAATGAAGCAGCCAGAATAGAACAGTCAAATAGGAGCAGCTAGAATCGTGCAGTCCCAATGGTATTGGCAGTATGGTGTTCAGACAAAATTGACACGCTGTACAGGGAATTTAAGGTCAGACAGGGCAAATAGTAGAAAAATATTTTCAGGATGGTAAATAATGAAAATATATATTATAATAAATCTGAGCATGTCTGAAAATTTAGTAAATCCGGTTACAACAGATAAAAAATGTGCAATCGGATTAAAGTGTTTGAAAAATCATTTCCGCCTTTTGTCAGAAAGCAATTTTCGACACGTATTAGGAAATTTTCAGGATGCGGATGAATACTAAATTGGATTTATGAGAGGAGCACTGTATTATGAAAGATGAATACATTGAATTCACCATCGGTAAGCAGAAGAGTATTGCCCTGATTGCCCATGATGGGAAAAAACAGGAATTAATTGAATGGTGTGAGGCAAATAAAGAAATTCTGAAAAATCATTTTCTCTGCGGAACAGGTACCACAGCCAGGATGATTACCGACAAGACAGGACTTCCTGTGAAAGGCTACAACAGCGGCCCATTAGGCGGAGATCAGCAGATCGGTGCTAAGATCGTAGAAGGCAACATTAACTTTGTAATTTTCTTTTCTGATCCTCTGGAAGCACAGCCTCATGATCCGGATGTTAAGGCACTTCTTAGAATTGCCCAGGTATATGACATCCCTATCGCGAATAACAAGGCTACGGCAGACTTTATGATCACTTCCAAATTCATGGATGGTGAGTATAATCATCAGGTCATCAATTTCAAGAGAAATATTCAGGAAAGAGCCAAAACATTATAAGAGATGTTCGAAAATGAATAGGTTAGAAAAATAAAAGTCTTTTTTCCGGAAAACTGTGGAAAAAAGACTTTTTTGTATGGTGACATTGTTATGGAAGAGTCTTAGAGCGTGTTTCAAACACGCTCTAAGCCCCATTGCCGGCAATTTCCTTTATATTTTTTTCAGTATAAAATGTACATAGCAGGAACAGCCAATAATTAGGCTGCCTGACAGCACGAACAAAAACTGCATACCGTTTACAGCCATGCCAAACAGACTTCCGGAAGGCAAAATGGTTAACAGTGCAGCACCTAAAAGGCTGGATGCAAATCCGATCATTCCGGCATAGGCACTGTTGGCACCAACAAAGAGCATTTGTTTATTATCCGGTGCATACTGATACTGTACGTTAAATACGGAAATGGCAATTCCGCCCCAGGCGATCCCGGATAGGGACTGAAGAATGGGCTGCAGAACCAGACAGGTTTCTTTGGTCATAAAGAACCAGCTGATGTGTACACATCCAAGAAGCAGCATGGAGGTTTTGGTTACCCAAAGCCAGGATTTGCGGTCCGCCAGTCTTCCCCAGATGCCGGAAGCAAATACCCTGGATAAAGATGCAATGAGTCCCAGAAATGTCATATAGGTGTAATCCAGATTCAGCCCGGTTACCATATATACACTGAAAAATGGTGCAGCAATCTGGAGTCCCAGATTCCAGAATCCATAAAAACCAATTATTTTGCGGAAGCCCTTATTTTTTAGCGGTTCTGTAAAAACGTGTTTCAGGCGGGTGGGTTCTTTGGATTCCTCTGCTACCGGTTCTTTGGCGGAGGAAAAACAATAAAAATCTACAAAAGTCATGGCAAGGACTGCGAGACCGATTGTTAAAAAACCTGCCTGTTCGGCATTCTGGCCGCGGAACCAGTCCAGAAGTTTTCCCATGGAAAGAGACACAATGGTGGTAAAAGCCAGTGCCTTGGCATCCCGCTTACCAAGATAAGATCCAAGCTCTCTTCCAGGTACCAGGTTTCTAAGCCAGTTTCCTGCTCCTGTTCCGATAAATGCTCCGCATCCATGTGCTGCTGCGAAAATGCCTACGACTGCGGCAAGACGAAAGGCAGGTTCTCTGACAAACAGAGGCACAAAGAAAATCAGTGTCAGCAGCAGGCGGTGCATCAGAGCAAGAAATGCGATGATAAATTTCTTCTCACGGAGGTTTTCCAGAACCACCGTAGAAAAAAGCTGTACTACGCAGAGCAATGTGGGGATTGCTCCGATAATTCCATTTAAAGAGTCATCGGCTCCCATCATACTGGCGTATCCGGAGAGGAAAGCTCCGCTGGTAAGGGCGAGCACCCCGTTTGCCATACTTCCTTCCAAGACGAAGAGGCTGCGGGCTCTTTTAAAATCGGCTTCATTCATTGGCTGACGGCTGTAATAGGTATCAGAAATAAATGTTCTCATGTGGGTTATAGCGTACATGATAAAAATACCCTTTCTTTTTTTCACAATATTTGATATTCTGTATGTAATTTGAAGCACTATTTACCCGATCTCTTCATAGAGTATCACTTGAAGATAAGCTATAGGCGCCAGTT
Source organism: Robinsoniella sp. (assembly GCF_034124845.1). Lineage (NCBI taxonomy): Bacteria > Bacillati > Bacillota > Clostridia > Lachnospirales > Lachnospiraceae > Robinsoniella > Robinsoniella sp. Next base: position 9,679 of record NZ_JAWYAJ010000376.1, on the reverse strand, counting down.
TGTAAAACAGCGGCTGAATGCTGCCCCGGCAGAAGACAACTTCGTATGGGTTAGGGAAGTTGCTGCTTGCAGGCTTGTTTGTGAACCGTAACTGCGCTTTCACATTAACTCTATTTTGTCATTAACAGGCGTTTTCTACAAGAAGAGAAATGGCAATAAAAACATGAAAATTCCAACTTTTCAAAACACATGGGAGGAAATGATGGAAAGCTTTTTACACTTGAAGGGAATTCTTCCGGTTACAGCATGGAATGCCGGATATTTTAAGAGCAGGGGACTTGGGACCCATGCAGACAGGACAATCGATTCCTTTGAAATCATATATGTGAATTCAGGTACACTAGGAATTTATGAGGAAGGGAAGAAATTTGAAGTGCCAAAAGGGCATGCATTGATATTATTTCCCGGCAGACATCACTGGGGAAGCAGACAGTTTGAGAAAGACCTTACTTTTTACTGGATTCATTTTCAGATAGATAAAAAATCGGAAGCGGGGGATGATATGATGTCATTGCCCCAATTGGTGCGCCTTGCAAAGCCGGAACAATTTGTGGAGCTCTTCCGGCGCTTTAAATTACGTCAGGAACGGTGCTCTGAAGACAGAACGGTATTAAATTTGATACTGCTTGAAATTTTATGTGAGTTATCCGACTCGGCATATCCGCTTGAAATCAGTACAACTAAGGTAGTACTGGCTAACCAGGCGGATCAGTATATCCGTCTGCATTTAAATGAGACGCTGTCATCGAATCTGATTGCAGAGGCATTATCCTGTAATCCGGATTATCTGGGGCGTATATATCATGAGATTTATAATAAGACCCTGACGGCAGCAATTCATACATACCGTTTGAATAAGGCAAGCCGGCTCCTCATAGAAACCAGTGCCAATGTAAATGAGATCGCGGACCTGTGCGGCTATCCGGATGCCGATTATTTTCGGAAAAATTTTAAAAAGTATCGGGGAATGACGCCCAAAGAGTATCGTCAGACTTACTGTCTGGTCTCTACTGATATTGAGGAATAAGGCAGGATCCCGGGCGTTATATCAGGTTTTTTACAGAAGCACGTTCCACCAGTTCTACGTCCAGGTTGATTTGCCGGGGGGAGGCATCTTTGTTTTCTAACTGCTGAAAGAGCAGGCTTGTGGCTGATTTTGCTTTTTTGATGATATCCTGGCGGATGGTGGTAAGAGGCGGTGTGATCTGGCGGCTCAGGGGAAAATCATCGAACCCGATTACGGAAATATCTTCGGGAACACTGATATCGTATTTTTTAAATCCCTCAATCAGTGAGAAGGCGATCTGGTCTGCCGTAACAAACAGACCGGTTACTTCAGACAAAAGAGGTTTTAATTTCAGGGCAAGGGAGGGATCGTTTACCGGATCACGAAGGGGAAAAATAAGTTCTTTTTTTAAAGGGCAGCCGTGTGCTGCCAGTACCTCCTGAAACCCCTTTAAGCGCTGTTCCACAACACCATTTTTCTGTGTAATCTCTGGGCTGATAAATGCCAGGGAAGTATGACCTTTCTTTATGAAATATTCTGCAGCTAGTCTGCCGCCCTTATAATCGTCAATCCCCACATTTGTGATCTGGTTTAAGGGACTGTAACTGTCGGTGAAGACCAGTGGTATTTTATTTGCCTCCAGGATTTCACTCATGACAGAATCAAATCCGCCCACGAAAATGGCGCCTTCCACATTCCAGGAGCGCAGGCTGTAAGTGACATCTTTGTAGTCCCTTACATAGCGCAGAATCAAAAAATAACCTTTTTCCTGCACATAGCGGGTTATTTCGCCCAGAAAAATGGCGTGGTAAGAGTCTTCCAGAGGATTGCCGTCTCCATGGTATAACATGAGAAGGGCAATCAGTCTGGAGGATTTCGCCGCCAGAGCACGGGCAGAGGAATTGGGAACGTAGCCCCGCTTTGCAGCAATTTCCTTTATTCTAACAGCGGTTTTTTCTGAGACTTTTGTTGTATTTCCATTCATAACGCGGGACACGGTCATGATGCTGACGCCCGCCTCTTCGGCAATATCTTTTAATGTGATCATAGGTTACCTCTTTCCTTATCCCGGAGCATATCAAAATGTTTGGAGCAGATTAGATATTCCACGTTGTGGAATGTAACGATGCAGTTTAAACTTTATGGAATAGACATATTATACAAATTTTATTTGGGAAAATCAAGATATTGTACAAAGTTAAAAAAGGTTATTGACATTGTTAAATGTGGGTGTTATGTTTATATCAAGAATTAGGTTAACGCTAACCTATATTTGGCTGAGGAAATAAAAATATAGATAATTAAGAAAGGAATTAACATGATGGATCCGATTTATAAAATTGATGCCTGCCCTTTATGCAGTGAGGGGAGTGTCGTTCTTGGAGAACATTACCGTATTACCGTTTTAACATCCCAGCTCATCCGTCTGGAATATAGCGAAGATGGAAGATTTGAAGACAGGCCGACACAGAGTGTGTGGAATCGCAATTTTCCAGTTCCCAAGTTTCAGGTATTTGATAAGGGAGGGAACCTGGAAATCGTAACTGAATTTATACATATGATTTATAACAAAGAGAAATTTTCCTCCAATGGGTTGTCACTGCAGGTCAGCGGCAAGGGATGTACCACGCATAATATCTGGCATTTCGGAGAGGAAGCGACGGATCTATTAGGAACCGCCAGAACCCTGGATGAGGCAGACGGTGCGATTCCGCTGGATCACGGACTGATCTCAAGAAATGGATATGCGGTTATGGATGACAGCAGATCATTGTTACTTACGGAAGAAAACTGGGTAGAGCCACGTAAAAGCGAAGTCATGGATTATTATTTCTTTGGCTATGGACACGAATATGAGAAATGCCTGAAAGACTTTTACCACCTCTGTGGGAGGACGCCGCTGCTTCCCAGATTTGTATTCGGTAACTGGTGGAGCCGTTACCACAAATATACAGAAGAAGAGTATAAGGAATTAATCCTGCGTTTTGAAAGAGAGAATATACCTTTTTCCGTAGCAGTTGTTGACATGGATTGGCATCTGGTGGATGTGGATCCCAAATACGGAAGTGGATGGACGGGATATACCTGGAATAAAGACTTCTTCCCGGATCCCGGGGAATTCATGGAATGGCTTCATGCGCATCATCTGAAAATCACATTGAACGTACATCCGGCAGATGGAGTCAGGGCTTTTGAAGAACCTTATCCGGCTATGGCTAAAGAACTGGGGGTGGACTGGGAAAAAGAAGAGACAATCAACTTTGATGTAACCAGCCAGGAATTTTTAAATGCCTATTTTAAATATCTCCATCATCCCAATGAAGAGAAGGGCGTGGATTTTTGGTGGCTGGACTGGCAGCAGGGAACGAATACGGCGATAGAAGGACTGGATCCTCTGTGGATGCTGAACCATTATCATTATCTGGACAGCAGGCGTCAGGGAAAAAGAGCATTGACTTTTTCCAGATATGCCGGTCTTGGAAGCCACCGGTATCCGGTTGGGTTTTCAGGGGATACGGTTATCTCCTGGGAATCGCTGGACTTTCAGCCTTACTTCACGGCAAATGCCAGCAATGCAGGCTATGGCTGGTGGAGCCATGACATAGGCGGCCACATGTTTGGCTACCGGGACGATGAATTGTCAGCGAGATGGGTTCAATACGGGGTATTTTCACCAATATTGAGACTGCATAGTACGGCTAATCTATTTTCCGGAAAGGAACCCTGGAAATATAATAAAATTGCAGAAAGTATCATGAAGAAATATCTGAAACTGCGGCACGAACTGATTCCTTATCTCTATACCATGAACCGCTATGCCAGCCGTGAAGGGCAGCCGCTGGTACGCCCCATGTATTACCTGGAGCCGGAGCAGAAGGAAGCTTATGAAGTTCCAAATGAATATTATTTTGGTACGGAACTGATTGCCTGCCCGATTACAAAACCTGTGGATAAAAAAGCTGCAGCGGCGTCCTTTACCGCATGGCTGCCGAAGGGTATCTGGTACGATATATTTAACGGAAGGATTTATGAGGGAGGAAGAAAACTGTCCCTGTACAGGGGAATGGAGGATATTCCGGTATTTGCACGGGCAGGGGCAATTGTACCTTTGGCAGATCTGGAAGAATATACAAATTCCACTGCGAATCCCGAAAAACTGAAGGTTGCCATTTATGCAGGAGCAGAAGGGATATTCCATCTATATGAAGATGATGGAGACAGTCCGGAGGATCTGGATGAAAATTGGGCTGATACAGAGATGACATTTACATGGAATGAAAAAAAGGTATTTATCATCGGTGCCGCAAAAGGTAATACAGCGGTTCTTCCACGGGAAAGATCCTATACGCTGGAATTCACGGGGATTACTAATGGAGGGGCATCTGTTCTGACAGGCGGCAGGCAGATTGAGGTCAATGTCAACTATGACGAGATCAGACACACTTTAACCGTCAGAATTCCGAAAATAGCGGTTACAGAGGAAATTACCGTAATCCTTGAGGGAAAAGTGGAATTGGCACAAAACGATGTGCTTAAAGAGACCTTTGCTTATCTGGAAAAAACGCAGTTAGAATATAATCTGAAAGAAGAAATTTATTTCATCGTAAGAGATGCGGCGAATGCGCTTCATGCTGTATCGGCATTGCAGGCATTGGGGCTGGATGAGATGGTATTTGGAGCTTTGTGTGAGATTTTAACCGCAAAGCAGTCGATTTCAAACCAATAAAATATATTCTAAAAAATTAAATTATTAAAATGAAACCAATAAAGTGAAACTATTAAAGTCAAACTTTTAAAATCAAACTTTTAAATTCAATTTTTAAAATCAAACTTTTGAAAACAAACTTTTGAAATCAAACTTCTAAATCAAACGAATAAAACGTAATAAAATAGAAATAAAATAAGCACAGCCGGGAGAACAAAAAATATTGTTCCCGGCTGCGCTTGTTTTTTTCATCAAGTGTACTATTTCCTATGGCTCCTGATTGCCTTTAATATCTGAATAATCGGAAGGTTTACAAGAGCTAAACCATAAATGGTAAAGAGCTGCTGCATACTCAGGTCAGCTACCTTAAATACGCTGTGTAAGCCTGGTGTCAGGAGAACCGCGTTAATTAGGACAAAGCCGATTAAGAATGCGCCGATCAAAAACTTATTATTAAAGAATTTTCTTGTAAAGATTACGGGATGGTCGGATTTGCTGTTGAATCCATGTACCAGTCTGGCCATGCAAAGTGTTCCGAATGCCATCGTACTTCCTACGGTTGCACCGCCCATACTGTTGCCAAGTAAGAAAGCGATCATGGTAGTGGCACCGATGGAAAGCCCTTCCACGCCAATGCCAACCAGAAAATCTTTTGTCAGGATGGATTCATTTTTAGGACGGGGTTTTTCTTTCATTACATCGCCGGTATGAGGCTCAAGTCCCAGGGCGATAGCGGGAAGGCTGTCAGTCAGCAAGTTAATAAACAGCAGGTGTACCGGTGCAAATGGTACCGGCAGAGCCATAATAGATGCGTAAAGTACAGCCAAAATTGCACCAAAGTTACCGGATAAGAGGAATTTGATGGAATTCTTAATGTTGGCATAGACATTACGTCCATTTTCCACTGCTTTTACAATAGTAGCAAAATTGTCATCGGTTAACACCATGGAGGCTGCATCTTTTGCAACTTCACTTCCGGTAATACCCATTGCAACACCGATATCCGCCTGTTTAAGGGCAGGGGCATCGTTTACGCCATCACCTGTCATGGATACGATATTTCCCTTATTCTGCCATGCACGGACAATACGGATTTTATGTTCCGGCGAAACACGGGCATAGACACTGATGTGTTCTACAAAATCTTCCAGATCTGAATCGGAGAGATTTTCAATTTCTGCCCCCTCGCATGCTTCGGAGATATCTTTTAAAATACCGATTCTTTTAGCGATAGCAGCAGCAGTAATTTTGTGGTCACCGGTAATCATAATCGGTTTAATGCCTGCCTGAATACATTTTGAAACCGCTTCTGCAGATTCCTCACGGGGAGGATCCATCATGGAAATGAGTCCCAGGAACGTAAGGTCATCTTCAAAATCCAGGGAAAGAGAAGCTGGTGCAGGAAGGACTTTATATGCAAATGCCAGAACACGCAGTCCGTTCATGGAGTAGTGTTCGTTCATTACAGCAAGATCTTCTGCATCTTCCGTTGTAAACGGACAGGCTTCGCCTTTTTTCTGAATGGAAGAGAGGCGGTTGCTCAGAACATCCACAGCACCTTTTGTAATCATGATGATACGCCCGTCTATGTTGTGTAAGGTGGACATCAGCTTACGATCACTGTCAAACGGTATTTCACTGATACGGGGGAATTTGGCGCGTGTAGGAAGTGCTTGCACACCGACCTTGTCACCCAGGTTAATCAGTGCGGTTTCCGTAGGATCACCGATTTCTTTTCCGTCCAGATTGGTAGAGTCATTACAAAGGATACTGGAATACAATAATTGTTTCTGGAAGGTATCCCCAGGATCGATGTCTTTGGCGGCAATGTTCTTACCATCGATATAGTAGTTTTCTACAGTCATTTTGTTCTGAGTAAGCGTACCTGTTTTATCGGAACAGATAATAGAAACACTGCCCAGTCCTTCCACAGCCTGCAGCTTTCTGACAATGGCATGTTCCGCCGCCATTTTCTGTGTTCCAAAAGAAAGTACAATGGTTACAATGGAACTCAGAGCTTCCGGGATAGCAGCTACCGCTAATGCTATGGCAAATAAGAAAGAGTCTCCGATTGGATTACCACGGAAAATATTGATACCAAATACCAGAGCGCAGACTACTAAAATAAGTATGGACAGCTTCTGTCCAAAGTTATCCAGATTCACCTGAAGTGGTGTCTTTTTCTCAGAAGTGGATTTTAACAGGCTTGCAATTTTTCCTACTTCTGTTTCCATACCAATTGCAGTTACCAGGAATGATCCTCTTCCGTAAGTTACGAAACTGCCGGAAAACAACATATTTGTCTGGTCACCTAAAGGTTTTTCACCGGAAAGTACCTGATCTGTCTTTTCTACGCTGACACAGTCTCCGGTAAGGGCGCTTTCATTAATTTTAAGGCTTGCATTTTCAATAATACGTCCATCAGCAGGAATGTAATTACCGGCTTCTAATACAACCAGGTCACCGATGGTTACTTCGGCAGATGGAATTTCATGTACAATACCGTCTCGCATAACTTTAGCAGTAGGAGCTGACAGCGTTTTTAAACTATCCAGTGACTGTTCTGCTTTAAGCGTCTGGACGGTACCTAATATTGCGTTTATGGTAATTACAACAAGAATTACAATTGTGCTTTCAATATCTCCTAAAAATCCGGATACGACAGCGGCAACGATTAAGATAATAACTAAGAAATCTTTGAATTGTTCCAGAAATATCTGTAAAGTACTTTTCTTTTTTCCCTCAACCAGAACATTTTTTCCGTATTTGTTCTGATTTGCAATGGCTTTATCAGTGGTCAGATATTCACTGCTGCCATTTACCTGTTCCATAACTTCTTCTTTGGAAAGGGTGTAATAATTCTTCATATGAATGCCTCCTTTATATGGTTCCTTGTATGCATAAAAAAAACGATACCCCTATTGCATACAATTCACGCTGCAATAAAAGTCTCGCTACTTAGTTACGATACGGATGGAAACCATCGTACTGACGACATCGTAAACACTCTCGTGTTAGCTACTCCCTTTTACTTCTTTAATAAAGATAAGACAAAAATGAGAAAATGTCAAGGGAAAAATATTTTTTCAATCTGGCAGAGTTGTATTTGCAGCATTATAGCAGTAGTATTTGACAAAAAAGTGGAAATTACTCAAAAGTTTTCGATAAATGTGGGAATGAGTGAGACGAATAAACTAAATATGATAACAAATGGAATTCCCAATAAAATTATCTGTGTGTTGCTAAGCAGTGTAATGCCGTTTGAGGAATATTTAAAAAATATCCTCATATAAAGCCAAAGTATGATGATGATAATAAATGCAATGAATATAGTAATCTGCAGCCACATATAACATTGATTTCTTAATGCAAGATCAAGGATCCGGCTATTTACATAAAAACTGGGTTGAAAGGATAATAATCCTCCAGTGGTAAAAACCACCATAACCAGAATGGACTCCAACTTTAAACTTTTATGTTTTAAAATGTATAGACAGGGGACCATGCACATAATCGCGATAAAGTCGTAAATATTAAAGTAGCTTAGGATAAACAGAATTTGATTTATTTGTATCACCTGCTCTCGGTTTCTGCCAAAAATACCATAAGGGGGTTTATGCCGGTAACTGAAAAAAGTTCTCAAATCAGGTACCTCGGACTGCATATGAGTGAAGTTATAAATAATAATGTGGGAACTCATTAATAAAAGAAGTATAAGGAATACTTGAATTAGTGCGATTATTTCTATGGGTTTATTCTGACTATGGTAGTTATTTTTCATTATGTTTTCCTTCTGTATTATAAATGTTTTTCCTTGTGCTTTTACGGGTTCATTTTACAATTCTTTAGTATATGTATGTTCATAAATGTATTGAATTGTTGATTTCTAGTTATGAATCATGAAACTTTGCTTCCTAAGGGCTTGGAAGGTATTATTTACATTTGTATTTTAGCTAATGATATAAAATTTGCAAACATGCTCTTTGACGGGGAGTGGCGGCTCATAGTTAATGGTTGCGCATTCTGTATTTATCGACTATATTATTAATAGTTGTTAATTTAAAATAGTATAAAGGAAAACAATAGTGATCAAGAAAAAAAACAATACGTTAGAAATGACAGACCAGGTATCCGGATTTCGTGAAATAGAGAAGAGTGTGATTGAACAATTAGGTGCCGGGATTACATTATACGAACATGAAAAGAGTGGTGCCCAGGTAGCATGTATAAAAAACGATGATAAGGAACTGGGATTTAATATTATTTATAAGACTCCTTATGTGGATGAAACGGATACGAATCACGTATTTGAACATGCAATTCTGGCATCTTCCCAAAAATATCCCAGCAAAGATATCTTTTTTGATATGGGCAATAAGAGCTATAATACTTTTTTCAATGCCTTTACGTATCCTACGTTCACCATCTATCCGCTGTGCAGTAAGAGTGAGGATCAGCTAATCAAAATGATGGATGTTTACTTAAGCTGTATGGTCAGTCCGGATATATGCAAGGATAAGAATTTTTTCAAAAGGGAAGCGCTGCGGTACGAACTGGAGGATATGGACAGCCCTCTTTTGATGAAGGGAACGGTACTCAGTGAAGACTTTGGCTTTTTGACAGATGTGGAGAGCAATGCAGATGATAACGTGATTCATGCATTGTATCCCGGAATGTATGCCTCAAACTGTATTGGGAAGGCACATCTGAATTATAAGGAACTTACCTATGAGCATGCATTAGAGACTTATGACCGTTTTTATTCTTTTGGCAATAGCCTGATCATACTTTATGGGGACATGAATTTTGAGAGAGTCATGAACTATTTAGAGAAAGAATACCTTTCAAAAGCAGAAAAAAAGCAGATAGATTTAAGCAGATATACCAATGAGCAGGTAAATCCAGGATTTGTGGAGGAGATCGTGGAGAGTCCGGCATATGAAGATGATAATACAGAGCATGCGGCT